>JALYGX010000434.1 GCA_030776905.1 Cyanobacteriota bacterium
TCGTGAATCATCCCAGCTATCAAGAGCGAGGTGGTCTCAATAACAAGAACCGCCGCAGCCGCCGTCGCCGTCTTGATGAACCAGTGGGAAGGGAGGAAATCATTTCTAAGGGGAGTCAGCGCCCAACACCTGTACTGCAACTGAAGTCGGAATCCTTAGCAGAAGCTGATAGTGTTAACGTTAGCGTTAGCGAAGCGGGGCGCGATAGCGCACAAGTGAGCCGCGATAGCGCACAACCGAGTTCGTTAACGTTTGGCTTAGGGAAGCGACATGAATTTCAACAAGGCGATCGCGAAGCGGAGTTACCTCGTCGGGCAAGTGATGCAAAGCGTGGCAGTAGCAATGCCGAGGAGCTAGGATTAGGAGCGCGAGGTTCGGGATTAGACCTAGGAGAACGAGTGGGGAAACCGCAGCTTGTCAAGTCTCCTAGAGAAACGGAACCGCCCGAAGTAATTGCCATCGAGATGAGTCCAGAGGAACAGGATGTTTATGCTCTGATGGGAATTTCTCCTTTAGTGCGGTTAAATCGAGAAGTTAAAAATCCCAAGTCTGTGATTCTTTCTGTAGTACTTCCTGGAGAATCAAACCAAGCAGAAACCTCAAATCAAGCCGTAGCTGAATCGTTGACAGAAACAGCAAGCCATGATCTTGCCTCAGATAACGCTGGTGTTTCAGAACTGGAAGAGGTAACATTCTTTCCTACCGAGACACCTACTGCCGATGCACTAGGAATGGCAGAAACAGTATTGGTGACATCCTCTGCTGAGACATCTGCTCCAGACCTACCAACTGATTCGCTTCCAGATGGTGGCTCCGATAGCAGTGGTGCTGTCATCCGCCGCCGCCGCCGTCGGTCTTCGGCAATGGACAGCGAGGATTTCACAGCTGAGTAAAAGTTTCATTGAGGTTCATCAGACACTTTGCTTTCTTCGAGTGTGAAGAGGGAGCCAAAAGTATGCCGATAGAGGAAAAAAAAGACACCTCCGGCGTCGTTGAGCACCCAAAGCTACAGTGGCAAACCCACGTTTGTGAATTGCCAGATTTATCTGGCACTCAAAGATTGGTTGCTGGTGTAGACGAAGTGGGACGGGGTGCTTTATTTGGTCCTGTGGTGGCGGCGGCAGTAATTTTACCAGCCTCGGTTCTGCCGCAACTTGCCATTGCAGGTGTCAAAGACAGCAAGCAGTTGTCTCGTCTGCAACGCTTAAGACTGGCTCAGGAAATTAAAGGGTTGGCACTGGATTGGAGGATTGGCTACGCCACCAGCGCTGAAATTGACCGGATTAATATTTTGCAAGCCTCTTTATTAGCGATGAAACGGGCTGTGCTCAAGCTGAAGGTGCAGCCTGAACTTTGCCTGGTAGATGGGAAACAGTCTCTTCCTGACTTACCAATACCCCAGCAAACCCTGGTTAAGGGAGATGCGCGATCGCTTGAAATTGCTGCGGCTAGTGTTGTGGCTAAGGTGTGGCGGGATGAGCTGGTAATGCGTTTTGCCGTCAAATATCCTGACTACGATTTGGTAGCGAATAAAGGATATGGTACTGAGCGACATCGGTTGGCACTGCAACAATACGGACCTTCACGTTTGCACCGAATGTCTTTTAGTCCTTGTCAGGTAGAACTCAGATTGTAAATTAGTTCAAACTAACGAATTTGAGTAGAAAAAGAGGGGAGATGCCCCCACAAAACTCTTTAGATTATTGGATTATCAGCGGGTGATAGCTTCTGTGCCTGGGTGCCAATTCTCTGCTGCGTGTCCTGGTTTGCCCATTGACGATAATCTAATAACAGTTGGTGTATCAACTTCTGCTTAATCCTCACCAAGACGCTTTTGAGCAAACTATTGCCAGTGGTTTCTATAATTGGCTTGGGCGTGAGGGAAAAAGGAAGCGGGATATCAACGTTGACTTTTAAATCTGCCCTTCCTTTGAGCTGGGTTACGCCATTGTTTTGACAGGGATAAAGTTTCCCTTTTAAGTCCAGGGCAAAGCGTTGATTAATGTAGTCTAAGCCTCGAATTTCACAGCGTATAGAGGCTAAGTGAACTGTACCCTCCGAGTCTGCCCACACTTTCAGATCTACGGTGGGTTGAAAGTTCAAGGACATAAAGTCTAACGGGCGCATTGTCAGGCGATAACAATCGTGACTCAGTTGTTCTATCCGATTTGAGTCTGCGATCGCGTATACCAGACGTTGAGGCTGACGTAAGTAGTGCTGAATGGGAACGGGTTGTTCCGGTACAGTAATTTCAACAGATTGGGATGCAACAAACTGGGTATTCATAAGGTCAGAAGCCGTAAACTTTTTTGCCGCTTAATTAATTTACTTTACAGTTTTTTAACGATTAGAGAGAGATTTCTTATTTTACTCGTGTTGTATTGCCATTTAGATGAGACAGTACAAGCAACTTAATCGTTCTCCAAGCATAGAAATTTAAATACTAAGGTTCCCTCTCCCTTAGGAAAGCTGTGAGAAAGTTAGAGGTGGCTCTAAAAGCTTATTTCCTGCGATGGAGAGGGGGTGCTGACAGTGTATTCTCCAAAAAGGTTAAAACAGATGTTGGTTGGCTGAGGTTGAGGAAAAGCTTGATGTCCATCTCCATTGCCTATCTAGGACCACCTGGCACTTACGCAGAAGCCGCTACCCTGGCTTACGTTCGCACTCTTTCAACAGAAGTAGGTAATCAATCGCTCTTATGTCCTTATCCCAGCATTGCTCAAACGTTGCAGTCAGTGGCACAGGAACAAGTTCATCTAGCCGTTGTACCTGTGGAAAATTCCATTGAAGGCAGCGTTACGACGACGCTGGATATGTTGTGGCAGTTGGATACCCTGCAAATTCAACAGGCTTTAGTCTTGCCCATCAGACACGCCCTGCTGTCACGGGCATTAACCTTAGAAGCAATCCAAACAGTGTATTCACATCCCCAAGCTCTAGCGCAGTGTCAGGGGTGGTTGGAGAAGTTTTTACCGTTAGCACAACTGGTGCCTGCAAGCTCGACAACGGAGGCACTACAGTATTTGGATAAAGACCACAGCTTGGGGGTAATTACCTCTCAACGAGCCGCGCAGCTTTACAATCTGCCAGTCTTAGCGTCTCGAATCAATGACTACCCCGACAACTATACTCGATTCTGGGTGATGGGGAAGCAGCTTTCAGTCGGCGGCAGTCATACTTCATTGGCATTCAGCACTCCCTCTAACGTGCCTGGAGCCTTGGCAAAACCGCTGCAAGTATTTGCCAGTAGAGGCATTAACTTGAGCCGTATTGAGTCTCGCCCGACAAAGCGATCGCTCGGCGAGTACCTTTTCTTTATTGATTTTGAAGCTGATGCCTCTCAAGTACCTGTTCAAGCTGCGCTCTCGGAGTTAGCCCGTCATACAGAAATTCTCAAAATTTTTGGCAGTTACAATGTTTTGCAGATTGATTCACTGAACCTATTAGATACGTAAAAACTAGAAGCGCGATTAATCGCGCTTTCTAGATGAGGGTTGAATCTTATTCAGGTAAACGTTTGCTTTAAAAAGATTAAGGAGCAGCACTTTTTACCACTCCCCAATATCTTCCCATCCGTTAATTAAAGGCATCTTTTAGAACTGTACGTGCCGCTAAGTGATTGCGGGTTGAGGTGAGAATTTCCGCTTCACGCTCTAGACGCTTTGCCGTGTCTTGCATTTCTAAAAGCGCCTGCTGTTCTGAGGCAACACCATACAGATTGCTGGCAACCCAGTAGGATAATTCAATCGGTAAATCGGGGAGGTCTTCTGGTAGCTCAATTTTCTGCTCGGTCAACTTTGCCGAAAGATGCACAACATCTCTTAGCAATTGTTCAACCTCTGTTGCCAGTATTCTCAGGTCTTTTTCAGGCGGCTGATCTTCAATCCATTCCACTAAGCCAATGCGATAAGGCTTTTCACGGACGTACTCTAAAATACGGAATCGCTGCTGCCCTAACGTTAATACCTTCATCCGGTCATCAGGCAGGCGCTGGAAGTGAATAATTTCAGCACAACAACCAACAGCAGCGGGTTGACCTTGAACAGGGTCCCACATCAACACCCCAAATCGGCGATCGCTTTCCAAAATCGTGTTCATCATGATTCGGTAGCGAAACTCAAAAATATGCAAGGGGAGAGGACGCCCTGGAAATAGAACCACTTCAGGCAGTGGGAATAAGGGGAGTTCTCTAACAGCAATTGAGGAAGAGGATGCCATTGTGCCTTAGTGAAAAGGGAAAGTGCGCTTCTTTACTTACTTTAACGGATTTCTTCGGGTACAAGAACCCGAAAAACCCGTTAAAGCGTCACTTTATCTGTGTCAAACCTCCTAAAGGTTTGCCCAAGGGCAGCTTTACAGCTTGACTTCAATATCAACACCCGCAGGCAAATCCAGCTTCATCAGGGCGTCAATGGTTTTAGAAGACGGCTGATAAATATCAATGATGCGTCGGTGGGTGCGGGTTTCAAAGTGTTCCCGTGAATCTTTGTCTACGTGAGGCGATCGCAACAGACAGTAAATGCGACGCCGTGTTGGTAGGGGAATAGGACCAATAGCTGTAGCATTTGTCCGGTTAGCTGTATCTACAATCTTCTCGCAAGATGTATCAAGCAGTCGCCGATCAAAGGCTTTGAGACGAATGCGAATTTTTTGCTGCTGAATTGTTGCCATTTTTAGTTGTCCAGGTTCTGAGTAGAAAATTTTGTAGATGCGGCGCTACGTGTGTCCGCGTGAGTCGTTTATAGAAGCGAGTTATCGCCTCTAAAGTTTTAAGGAAAGGAAATCTGACAGTGGAAGATTATACGTCCAAGCAACAACTCAGTTACCATACTTCCTTCTTTTTCAGTCAAGTACGGATAATAAGGAGCAGAAAAGCTTTTGCCTTCCTGCTCCTCATTAAGTTAAAACCGCGTTACTTGAGGATTTTTGAAACCACACCCGCACCGATGGTACGACCACCTTCACGGATAGCGAAGCGCATTCCTTGTTCAATAGCGATGGGGTTGATTAGCTCCACCGTCATTTTAATGCGATCGCCCGGCATCACCATCTCAGGTTGGCTGCCATCGTCTGCCGTAAAAGCATTGATAGTGCCCGTTACATCCGTAGTACGAACGTAAAACTGAGGGCGGTAGCCCGAAAAGAAAGGAGTATGACGCCCACCTTCCTCTTTTTTAAGGACATACACCTCAGACTCAAACTGAGTGTGAGGGGTAATTGAACCCGGTTTGGCAATCACCATACCCCGTTCAATATCATCCTTCTGAATCCCCCGCAGCAGAATCCCTGCGTTATCTCCAGCCATCCCTTCATCGAGACTCTTCTTGAACATCTCAATGCCAGTGACAGTTGTACTGCGAGTGTTCTTCAGCCCGACCAACTCTACCGTGTCGCCGATCTTAACCTTGCCCCGCTCGATGCGACCCGTGGCAACCGTACCACGACCTGTAATGGTGAAGACATCTTCTACTGCCATTAGGAAAGGTTTATCAATATCCCGCTCTGGTGTAGGGATGTAAGAGTCTACCTCATCCATCAATGCATAGATTTTATCAACCCACTCATTTTCACCCTTTTGGGTTTTCGGATTGCTGGTCATAGTTTCTACAGCTTGTAAAGCTGAACCAGCAACAATGGGTATGTTGTCTCCATCGAATTCATAACTGCTAAGCAGTTCGCGGACTTCCAGTTCCACCAGCTCCAGCAGTTCTTCGTCGTCCACCATGTCTTGCTTGTTCAAGAAGACAACCAGGTTGGGGACACCTACCTGTTTAGCTAACAGGATATGTTCCCGTGTCTGGGGCATCGGACCATCGGCCGCTGACACTACGAGGATCGCTCCATCCATTTGAGCAGCACCCGTGATCATGTTCTTCACATAGTCAGCGTGTCCTGGACAATCTACGTGAGCGTAATGGCGACTTGCCGTTTCATACTCAACGTGAGCGGTATTGATCGTAATCCCCCGCGCCTTTTCCTCTGGTGCCGCATCAATGTCGGCGTACTTCTTTGCTTGCGCTTGACCCATTGCTGCCAGGGTCATTGTAATCGCCGCAGTAAGGGTGGTTTTGCCGTGGTCTACGTGACCAATCGTACCGATGTTGACGTGGGGTTTAGTCCTTTCAAACTTTGCGCGTGCCATGAATTACGTGTTCCTTTTCCTACTTATGCGTTCCCTTTGCTCTTAGCGATGATGGCTTCAGCCACATTGCGAGGCACCTCATCGTAGTGGCTAAACTCCATTGAGAAGATACCCCGACCTTGGGTCTTAGAGCGGATATCCGTAGCATAGCCAAACATCTCTGCTAGTGGAACTTTGGCAGTGACTTTGGCAATACCTTGTTCAGATCCCATCCCCTCAATTTGCCCCCGACGGGAGTTGAGGTCACCCATGACATCTCCAAGGAAGTCTTCAGGCACTTCAACTTCAACTTTCATCATAGGCTCTAAGAGTACCGGTGAAGCCTTCAATACGCCATCTTTGATTGCCATTGAGCCAGCAATCTTAAATGCCATTTCCGAAGAGTCTACATCGTGGAAAGACCCATCCACTAAAGTGGCTTTAAGGTCAATGACAGGATATCCAGCGAGAATCCCCGATTCGCAAGCTTCTTTCATTCCCTGCTCAGCAGGTGAGATGAATTCTTTTGGTATTGATCCACCCACAATCTTGGAGACAAATTCAAAACCGGTACCGATTTCTCCTGGCTCCAATTCAATGACAACGTGACCGTATTGACCTTTACCGCCACTTTGGCGAATAAATTTGCCTTCGGTCTTGACGTGCTTGCGGATGGTTTCGCGATAAGCTACCTGCGGCGCACCGACATTAGCTTCTACTTTGAACTCTCGCAGCATCCGGTCTACCAAAATTTCCAGATGCAACTCACCCATCCCCGCAATTACGGTTTGGTTAGTTTCTGGGTCTACACTGACACGGAATGTCGGGTCTTCTTCCGATAAGGATTGGAGAGCTTTGGAGAGCTTCTCCATATCCTGTTTCGTTTTCGGTTCCACTGCGACTGAGATTACAGGCTCTGGAATGTAAAGAGATTCCAGAATAATGGCTGAACCCTCCTCGCAAATGGTATCGCCAGTAAAGGTATTCTTTAGACCAACAGCCGCTCCCAAGTCCCCTGCCCGCAGCTCATCGACCTCAATCCGGTCGTTCGCTTTCAAGACGATCAAACGTGAGATACGTTCTTTCTGATCTTTAGTGGAGTTGAGGATGTAGCTACCCTTCTTGAGTATCCCTGAGTAAACCCGTAGGAAGGTTAAACGACCATAGGGGTCTGCCATAATCTTGAAGGCAAGAGCTGATAAGGGAGCTTCATCATTAGCTGGTCTTTCAGCAACTGAGCCGTTTGGCAATGTTCCCTGAATCGGAGGAACATCAATTGGAGCGGGTAGATAATCAATTACCGCATCCAACAGTAGCTGAACACCTTTGTTTTTGAAAGCAGAACCACAAAGCACGGGTACGATTGTCCCGGCGATTGTTCCTTTGCGAAGTGCCCCACGAATTTCGTCTTCTGTGAGTTCTTCGCCTTCCAAGTACTTCTCGATTAAAGCTTCATCAGTTTCGGCAACAGATTCGATCAACTTGGTACGGTATTCTTCAGCCTGCTGTTTTACCTCTTCAGGTATTTCAGTGTCTTCAATATCCGTTCCGAGGTCGTTGGTGTAAATCTTGGCTCGCATCCGCACCAAATCCACAATTCCCCGTAGCTCGTTTTCACTACCGATGGGGATTTGAATGGCAACCGCGTTAGCTCGCAGGCGATCGCGTAGTTGGTCGTACACCTTGAAGAAGTTGGCACCAGTTCGATCCATTTTGTTAATGAACGCGATTCGAGGCACCTTGTAACGGTCTGCCTGCCGCCATACTGTCTCAGATTGAGGCTGAACGCCTCCCACCGAGCAGAAAACAGCAATCACGCCATCCAATACCCGCATCGAACGCTCAACCTCAATTGTGAAGTCAACGTGACCCGGTGTATCGATGATATTAACCTTATGGTCTCTCCAGCTCGTGCTGATGGCTGCGGCAGTAATGGTGATTCCCCGCTCCCGCTCTTGCTCCATCCAGTCAGTTACGGCGGTTCCTTCGTGAACCTCGCCGATTTTATGAACGATTCCTGAGTAAAACAGGATTCGTTCGGTTGTCGTTGTCTTGCCCGCATCAATGTGGGCTGCAATCCCGATATTGCGAACTTTCTCAAGCGGGATGGTACGTGCCACAGCTACCTCCTTCGTCTCTGCCGCAAGTTTTTACACTCTGCTATCTGTTTACAATTCTATACTTTCTTTAAATCTTTATGCAGTTGCGGACATGAGTCTGCTTACAATACGCGATTCAGGCATCATTCGTCAGTATTAGTACCGATAGTGGGCGAATGCTTTATTTGCATCTGCCATCCGATGAGTTTCTTCGCGCTTCTTAATGGCATTTCCGGTATTTTCGGCAGCATCCATCAGCTCGTTTGCCAGTTTACTAGCCATTGTCCGACCAGAACGTTGCCGGGAAAATCGAATGAGCCAGCGCAGCGCCAGAGTTGTGCCTCGGTCGGTTCTGACTTCCATCGGTACTTGATAAGTTGCACCACCGACGCGGCGAGCTTTTACCTCAACCAACGGCGTTACATTCCGTACCGCTTTTTCAAATGTTTCTAGAGGATCGCCGCCTATCCGTTCTTCAATGGTTTTCATGGCGTCGTAGACAATGCGATTAGCAACTGATTTTTTGCCATGACGCATAATTCGCCGCACCATCATGCTAATCAGGCGGCTGTTATAGACCGGATCAGGGGGAACGGGACGCTTTTTAATAACTGTGCGACGAGACATAGTAAGCCTTACAAAAAATGACAATAGCGAAAGTTGAGAGATTAACCATCAGAGACTCTTACACCATTTAGGGGTAAATGCCCTTGGTACATAAATCTCGTTTAGGTCTAGTTGTAGTTTTTTTGAGCGGCTCGCGCTTCCCTTAGTTGCGAATGCTGCGCCTCACTCAAGCGCGATTCCGGCGAGAAGCTAAAGCTTACTCATTCAGCATAGCCGAAACCAACTACAACGTTGGAATAGATTTGACAACGTCCAGACTTGCTGCTACCTAGGGACAACCTTAAGCCTTCTTGGGACGCTTTGTCCCGTACTTAGAACGACCTTGTCGGCGATCTTTAACTCCAGCCGTATCTAGGGTTCCTCGAATAATGTGGTATCGAACTCCAGGCAAATCCTTGACACGACCCCCTCTGATCATCACAACAGAGTGTTCTTGTAGATTGTGACCGATGCCGGGAATGTAAGCCGTCACTTCAAAACCAGAAGTCAGACGGACTCTTGCCACTTTCCGGAGGGCTGAGTTCGGCTTCTTGGGCGTTGTTGTGTATACTCTTGTGCAAACACCACGACGCTGGGGACATTGTTTCAGCGCCGGTGACTTAGTTTTCTTCTTGGCTTTAGCTCGCTCGTCACGAATGAGCTGCTGGATAGTTGGCATGAGTTACGGCTCGTACAGCTCCCTTAGGAGTCTAATTTATTCACAAATTCTAAATATATCGACATTTGGGGATAGATGTCAATTTCTCTTTTTTAATCTACATGGTGTATGGGGCGGCTCAGGCATCTATACGAAAGGAATTGCCACAACCGCAGCTTTCAACCGCCTTAGGATTATGAAAGCGAAAGCCTCCTCCCATAAGGTCTTCTGAATAATCCAGAGTTAGCTCGTTGATGTAGTTGAAGCTTTCTTGGTCTACGACTACAGGAATACCACCACACTCGTAAATGCGATCGCCAGAATTCATCGCTTCATCAAAGTCAATGGTGTAGTACAGATCTGCACAACCACCTCTTTTGGCTCCCAATCGTAATCGGACTTCTGGATTCTGACGCCTCAACTGTAAACGTCTAATCTCCTCAACAGCCGCTTTACTAAGATTAATCATTCGCCAACTACAAAACTAGGACTAGCCAAGGCGACAGTCCTCAAACTAGGTTTATGTACTATAAATGTAATCCTGCTCTAGAGCAAATCGTCAGCCACCGTTAAATCCAACTCAACGACAGCGGCTGACACAAGCGCAACAGACAGTACCTCAATTCCTACGGTAGCTGCCTGACCTCTGACGATACCTACTTTGTCTCAGACTTACTACGGGCATAGTCATCTTCAAACCGAATAATATCGTCTTCTCCGAGGTACTCCCCATTCTGAACCTCAATTAAAACTAGGGGAATGACACCTGGATTTTCTAGGCGATGAACGTGACCTTGAGGAACATAAGTGGACTGATTGCTGTGAATTACCACTTCTTTTTCGCCACAAGTAACTTTTGCTGTGCCACAAACGACAATCCAGTGTTCGCTCCGATGGTAGTGCATTTGCAAGCTAAGGCGGTGACCGGGCTTCACTTCAATGCGCTTGATTTTATATCCTCGCGCTTCTTCCAGAACAGTAAACGATCCCCAAGGCCGCAGTTCTGTGGCGGCAATGCCTTCGGTAGTGATGGATGTCGGTAGATTAAGTGCCGGAACTTGAGAAACTTCTTTCGACTGAACCATTATTTTTTCTCCTGAAAACGGCTGTAAAATTGAGGTCAAACTTTTTGAGGGGTACTACTATTTGGAGATTAGACACAAGAAAACAATCTAACCACAACCCAACATAGCAAAAGCGCCCGGTCTTTGTGAGCAGTTAGCTCTTAATATTAGTCAATCTATATCAAGTCTTCACATTAGGACGATTTAGCTTTAAACAAAGCTTTAACAACAACCCATGCTTAGGTTACTTATAGCAAAGGAATGAGTGCTGAGTACAAATATTAGTTGATTCGAGGCACCAGAGCGAGCAACACTGTCCTAATTTATGTAACTAGGTGCCATAGAATACACTGACAAATTTTTCTGGGAAAGAGTAACAAGAGACAATTACTCCCCATTTTCATAATCAACAGTCGATTTTTGCCGAGTTACATCAGGGACGAGGCGGCAGGAAGATTCCGAATCCATTGTGAACGCGAGCTGCCGTATAGGGAGAGCGGTCAAGAAGTTGACCCCCCAGATAAAGTCCGGTTGAGCTGCCGCCGTCGAAATTAAGGGCATCGATCGCTCCTAACTGCTGCATTAACTGAGCCGTTTCTGTTAAATTTGGCCCAAGCCCACCAACTCGGTTGTGAATGGTGGCGATCGCTAAAGTGCCAGTGCTGGTGATACCGATCGCACTGCGGATAGCGGATTGTTGAATAAAGGCATTACTAAATTGTTCAGCTTTGGCGTCCAGAACAATTTGCCGATTTTGTAACAAAAGTGGACCAGCACCCAAAATGTGAGGGTAACTACCCATATCGGCAGGTGTCATAACTTGCTCGATGCCTACTTGTGTCCCAACAGCGAGAGAAGCAGCGCCAGTTATATTGGAGCGTAAGGTCAATAGATAGCCATCCTTGGGAATCGGGAAGGATGCCTTACCTGCCGTGCCTCCCGGCATCTGACCAGTGACCTGACCATTTTGGACAACAACGAGGACTTCATTATCAGCCAAGGGAGTGTAAGTTGTACCCCACTCAGGTGTGTAGCGGGCAATGCCAGGTTGGACGTAACCACTATTCAGAAAAAGTATGGGTAGACGCTCACCCGTTGAGGTCAGTAACGTTTCCTGAAGACTTAAACGTCCGAATTTGAATTGACCGCGATCGTTCCACGCGATCGCACCTCTGTTAAGAATTGGGCCAGATAGCCATTGACCATCGCGGCGAATCGCACCCAAGGGCAATTGGTTATTGCGATTGAAAAAGCCAGCGTTGATTGCCCCTGCTGCTTGCCACAACTGAGCCGTTTGCAGGATCGGGGCTGTTCCCACCTGAGTCCCAGGATTACTCCAAATTGGTTTGAAGTTAACCCCAGCGCTTCGCGGGTCAATTTCCAGCCACACGACTGGAAATCGAGAATCACCTAAATTGACATACTGCTGACGCCACCGAATTCCTGGTGCCCAGAGAATCTCTTTCTCGACCAGCGCATCGGGTCGCACATCAATCACTAAGCGATTTGGGTTCGGTACGCTGAAAGCTTGTAAGCGCTTACCCTCTGGGGCAGTGACACGGAGGATGGTTTGGTTTTGATTGTTTTCCACTCGGATCAGGGCTTGTGCGCCTTGCGTCCCTACTGACACGGGTGCGGCATCCTCCGCCTCTTGCCTTTGTTTAGGGGGAGGGGCATTAAAGCGCTCTACCAGTGATGGGTCAACGGAGGCTTCAATCGCGATCGCGCCTTCAGTGCCTCGGTCGCTAAACTGCCAAGGTGTCGCACGATCTAAATCAATAACAATGCGCGAACCCCACGGTTGCGGTCCCTGTCGAATATTCCCTATTCGTGCAGGTCGAGTAGAAATTTGCAGCGTATCGCCTTTGACTTGTAGCTGCCAATCAGCCATTTTGGCGAAGTCAGTCACATCTAAATAGCGATAAGAATTACTTAGCTGGCTGGCAAGGACAAGCGGTGTAGTTGGCGGGTAAGAAAACCACTGGATTGGCTGGCGGGTTGCCTCCCTATTACTCAACAATTCTATGCCCAAGGCTTGCTTTAATCCGCCGTCGTTGATACCCGTGCGCAGTGATGTTCCCAACTGCCACTGCCTCCAGGCAACGGTCAACACCCGATTGTTTAAAGAGATTTTGGTACCCTGCCGGATAGTTTGAGGTGACACCTGTGATAAGAACTCTGCCGGAGGCGGGGCAGTCGTTTCATCAGCAACGGGTGATAGTTGGTTTAGTAGTGCTTTGCCGATTGAGACTTGGGTGTTCTGACCCGTTACGGGAGATGATACGTTTGATAAAAACTCTGCTTCAGGAGAAACAATTGTTTCATCAACTAAGGGTGGCAGTTCCTGCAGCATTACTTCACTGCTTTGCAAAATCAGCGGCTTCGTCGTTTCGACTTGCGTACTTGCCAAAGCAATGGATGACCCAAAGAACGTTAGACCTAAAAGGACGCTCATGCGCTTGGACAGCGTTAGCCAAACTCTGCGAGCTTTGTACTGTTGCACCCGGCTTGCACTAATTCTTGTTTTTGCCGTCCCTCTTCTGCTCATCCCGTAGCCTTTTTAACCAAGATTTTGGTTGATAGAAATCAATAAATTAAGCTTTAGGCAGGCTATCAAGAAATAATGACTTGCTCTGCCTCATCTTGTTTATTTGGGCTTCATAATAGAAATTAATAATCCTTCAGCGGTCTAACTTCATTTCCCTGCTTTACCGAACTGGAAGCCCTATCGTTTTCACTCAAACCGTGAAGAACTTAGGGTGATCGTACAAAGTCTGCCAATGACAAGGCACTGGCAAGAAAACGTTTTGTTACTCTTGGTGCGATCGCCTTCCGTCGGTACTATAGAAATTTAAATAATTTTCTGTAGTAAAAGATACAGGAGCGAAACTTCTAAATCGGGGATTGCTAGAGTAGAGCATTTCCTATAATATGGCTACTCTGTCAATTTGACAGTGTCAACTTGGCAGGAGGTCGGTATCTGACTGCGAGTTTTAAGAGTTTCCTCAAGCACCCGCTCTGCTTACCACTCTCGTAGCAGCTGGGTGGGTTACTTTCATGACTACGATTGAAGCCTCCAAGTCTTTCTACTCATCAAGTTTCTGAGTCCACCGCGTTCATCGTAACGTGAGAGTGTAGCTCGATGTTAGCTGACGACCTTGAGTTCAGGTGTTCGCCGTCTCGCTAACGGATACTCAACCTACAGATGTCTATGTAGACTACCCGTTAACGTAAATTGTTTCTAATTTTTCAAGTTTGTAGAAGTGAAGTGTGAATCTGCTATTGGCTTGACAGCATTCAATTCCTAAAGTTTGTAAATTTGTATCAGTAAAAACAGTGAATCATCCGATGGATAACAGGAGCATCAAACAAGACCAACAACCGAACCCTTGGAATCAGGGCACTATACCTTACCCAGGTCAACGATGGTTGGTGGAAGAACGAGATGCATGTGGCGTGGGCTTCATTGCATCTGTGGCAGGCACAGCAACCCATGAACTGATCGAACAGGCATTGTCTGCCTTAGGTTGCCTAGAACACCGAGGTGGCTGTAGTGCCGACCAAGATTCTGGGGATGGGGCGGGTTTAATGACGGCGATTCCCTGGGAACTGTTTAAGCCTTGGTTTACCCAGCAGGAAATATCCATGCCATCCACCGACCAATTGGGAGTGGGCATGGTTTTCCTTCCTCAAGATGCAACTCTTGTCAACAAAGCTCGTGAAATTGTAGAAGGAGTATTGCAGCGAGAAGGCTTGACAGTACTGGGCTGGCGCGTAGTACCAGTACAAGAATCGGTGCTTGGCACTCAGGCGAGAGAACACCAACCCAAAATCGAACAAGTGCTAGTGACTTCTGCTCAGAAGCGGGGAGATGAACTGGAGCGATCGCTATATACAGCGCGGCGTCGAATTGGCAAGGCATTAGAAGTAGATGGAACACTCAAGTGGTCGGACGATTTCTACATTTGCTCGTTCTCTAACCGCACGATTGTCTACAAAGGCATGGTGCGTTCGACGGTACTCGGAGAATTTTATACCGATCTAAAAAATTCAGAGTACAAAAGTGCTTTTGCCGTCTATCATCGGCGCTTCAGCACCAACACGATGCCTAAGTGGCCCCTGGCTCAACCGATGCGGCTGTTGGGACACAACGGAGAGATTAATACCCTGTTGGGCAATATCAACTGGATGATGGCTCGCGAGGCAGACTTAACTCATCCTCTGTGGGGTTCTAGGACTCAGGAGTCAGAAATCCGAACTCAAGAAGCCGCACTGAGTATGCCCTCAGATAACGGAGCCGTAGCGAGTCGGCGAGAGTCAGCATCAGACACAGAATTGGATGACCTAAAGCCAATTGTCAATCCTGATAATAGTGACTCGGCGACGCTGGACAACGTACTAGAGTTACTCGTTCACTCCGGACGCAGCCCTGTCGAAGCGCTAATGTTTATGGTGCCAGAGGCTTATCAAAATCAGCCAGACCTAGAAAACTATCCCCAAATTGTAGATTTTTATGAATACTACAGTGGCATTCAGGAGCCGTGGGATGGACCCGCGCTGTTGGTCTTTAGCGATGGCAAGACTGTAGGAGCCACCCTCGATCGCAATGGACTGCGACCTGCCCGTTACAGCATTACACGGGACGGCTACGTCGTCGTCGCTTCCGAAGCAGGAGTTGTGGACTTGCCAGAAGCCGAGATTATCGAAAAAGGGCGATTGGGACCAGGGCAGATGATTGCGGTGGACTTGGAAACCCATGAAATTCTGAAAAACTGGGACATCAAGCAGCGAGTCGCACAAGCATTGCCCTACGGTCAGTGGCTGCAACAGCACAGGCAAGTCTTGCAGGCACAACCCTTTGCCGATAGCCCGCAGTTAGAAACACAAGTATTGCTGCGCCAGCAAACAGCCTTTGGCTACAACGCTGAGGATATGGAGATGATCATCCAGCCGATGATCGCCGAAGGGAAAGAACCAACCTTCTGCATGGGCGATGACACTCCTTTAGCCGTGCTTTCCAATAAGCCACGCCTGCTTTATGACTACTTCAAGCAGCGCTTTGCTCAGGTGACAAACCCACCCATCGACCCCCTGCGGGAAAGCTTAGTGATGTCATTGACAATGCAGCTGGGTGAGCGGGGGAATCTGTTAGACGCCAAGCCTGAGTATGCCCGGTTGTTGAGGCTAGAAACGCCCGTACTCAATGACGCAGAGTTAGCGGCGGTGAAAAACTCAGGATTTGAGACCGCCGAACTATCCACCTTATTTGAGATTGCCGCAGGACCGCAAGGGCTAGAGATGGCTGTGCGCAAGCTATGCGACCAAGCTGCTGAGGCAGTGGGTGCTGGTCAGAAGATTCTGATTTTGAGCGATAGAAGCGGCGGTCTTCTCAGCGAAGACTACAGCTACATTCCCCCTTTATTAGCGGTAGGAGCCGTACATCGTCATCTGATCCGTAAAGGTCTGCGGATGAAGGCATCGCTGATTGTTGATACAGCTCAGTGCTGGAGTACCCATCATTTCGCTTGCTTGATTGGCTATGGTGCGTCTGCGGTTTGCCCTTACCTAGCATTGGAATCTGTACGTCAGTGGGTGTCAGACCCCAAGACTCAGAAATTGATGGAGAATGGCAAAATCCAAAAAATTACCTCAGCCGATGCTCAGAAAAACTACCGCAAGGCAGTAGAAGCTGGGATATTGAAAATCCTCTCGAAGATGGGGATTTCTTTACTCACGTCTTACCACGCGGCGCAGATTTTTGAGGCGATCGGTATTGGCGGGGAGTTACTAGAACTTGCCTTTGCGGGTACGACATCGCGGCTGGGTGGCTTGAGCGTTGCTGAATTGGCTCAGGAAGTCATCTCGTTTCACCAACGAGCCTTCCCGGAATTGACCAGCAAAAAGCTGGAAAACTATGGCTTTATCAATGCCAAGCCACGGGGCGAGTATCACATGAATAGCCCTGAATCATCTAAGGCGCTGCACAAGGCCGTTGCAGATGGGAAGAACTACGACCACTACAAACTCTATCAGCAGCTATTTGAGCAACGACCCCCGACAGCGCTGCGGGATTTGTTGGACTTCAACAGCGATCGCCCTGCGATCCCCATCGAAGAAGTGGAATCGGTGGCAGAAATTGTCCAGCGATTCAATACAGGGGCAATGTCCCTGGGATCGCTATCGCGGGAAGCCCACGAAACGTTAGCGATCGCCATGAATCGCATCGGAGGTAAATCTAACTCCGGCGAAGGTGGCGAAGACCCAGTGCGGTTCAAAGTTCTGGATGATGTGGATGAAACAGGGCATTCAGCACTGCTACCCCACCTCAAGGGCTTGAAAAATGGCGACACGGCAAGTTCTGCAATTAAGCAGGTCGCCTCAGGTCGCTTTGGCGTGACGCCGGAGTACCTGATGAACGCCAAGCAACTTGAGATCAAAATTGCTCAAGGAGCAAAGCCAGGAGAAGGCGGTCAGCTACCCGGAAAGAAAGTCAGTCCGTACATTGCCATGCTGCGACGCTCCAAGCCAGGAGTTACGCTGATTTCACCGCCGCCTCACCATGACATTTATTCAATTGAGGACTTGTCCCAGTTAATTTTTGACTTGCATCAGATTAATCCTGAAGCCAAGGTATCGGTGAAACTAGTCGCGGAAATCGGCATTGGTACAATTGCGGCTGGGGTTGCCAAGGCTAATGCGGATGTCATCCAAATTTCCGGTCATGATGGCGGGACGGGTGCATCTCCCCTCAGCTCGATCAAGCACGCCGGTGCTCCTTGGGAACTAGGGCTGACGGAAGTGCATCGGGTGTTGATAGAAAATCAACTGCGCGATCGCGTTTTGCTGCGGGCCGACGGAGGCTTCAAGACGGGTTGGGATGTCCTGATGGCAGCGTTGATGGGAGCCGAAGAATATGGCTTCGGCTCGGTCGCCATGATTGCTGAAGGGTGTATAATGGCGCGGATTTGCCACACCAATAACTGTCCGGTCGGGGTTGCCACTCAACAGGAGCAGTTGCGTAAGCGCTTTACGGGGATACCAGAACACGTAGTCAACTTCTTCTTCTTCGTAGCGGAAGAAGTGCGATCGCTCCTAGCACGACTGGGTTACCGCTCATTGACAGAAATCATCGGTCGCGCTGACCTCTTGAAGATGCGGGAAGGGATTGAGCTAACTAAGACAGCCGCCCTAAATCTCAATTGCCTGATCGATCTGCCGGACACAAAGAGCGATCGCACTTGGCTCAAGCATGAAGATGTTCATAGCAACGGTTCAGTTCTAGACGATCAATTGCTGAATGATCCTGAAATACAGGAAGCAATCCGTAAGCAAGGATCAGTAACTAAGGACATGGGTATCTTGAATACTGATCGAACTGTGGGGGCACGCCTTGCCGGTGCGATCGCCAAGCAGTATGGCAACACGGGTTTTGATGGGCAAATTACCCTCAACTTCAAAGGGGCTGCGGGTCAAAGCTTTGGTGCCTTTAATCTTCCTGGCATAAGCCTGATCTTAGAAGGTGAAGCCAATGACTATGTAGGTAAGGGGATGCATGGCGGCGAAATCATCATCAAACCCCCCGCCGAAGTGACCTACGACCCATCCAAAAACGTGATTGTTGGTAATACCTGTCTCTACGGGGCTACTGGCGGTGTTCTGTTTGCTAATGGGGGAGCGGGTGAGCGATTTGCTGTCCGTAACTCTACAGGTCAAGCTGTGATTGAGGGAGCTGGCGACCACTGTTGCGAGTACATGACAGGAGGTGTCATCGTTGTCTTAGGCAATGTGGGTCGCAACGTGGGTGCTGGGATGACCGGGGGTTTGGCATACTTCCTGGACGAAGATGGCAGTTTCCCGGCGAAAGTCAATCCAGAAATTGTCAAGATTCAACGGCTAACAGCACCAGCGGGTGAGCAGCAACTCAAAGAGCTGATTCAAGCCCATGCCGAACGCACTGGCAGCCCGAAAGCTCAGGTGATTTTGGAGAATTGGTCTGACTATCTGCCAAAATTCTGGCAAGTTGTACCGCCTTCGGAGGCTGATAGCCCAGAAGCGAAGCCGGATACCGTGGAAGAAAGACAGTTGAGTCCAGTTCAGTAGGCTAAGGCAAGTAGAAGGGAGTGAGATGTTTGAGATAATTCTTTCCTCACTCCCTACTCCTGTAATCCCCGACCTATAGAGGTCGAGGATTTTCAGCTTCTAACTATTTTTTGTCTGCCATTTCCAGGAGTTCCGGTACTGTCACGAATGTGTAACCGCGCTTTTTGAGTTCGGTAATTAATTGGGGTAGAGCCTGCACTGTCGTTGTGCGATCGCCCCCACCGTCGTGCAGCAAGACAATCCCTCCTGGTTTGGCGTCCTTTAGTACGCTCTCAAGCAACGCTTTTGCCGTCGTGCCATCATAGCGCCAATCTCTGGAGTCCACTGACCACATGACAACCGCGTACTTTTTCTGGTGAGCGTAGGCGGCTAACCCATTATTCAGAATGCCAGCGGGTGGTCTGAACAGAGATGTCTTAACACCCGTTGTTTTGTAAAAAAGAGCCGCTGTATCATCCAGTTCACGAGCCGCCGCCGATTCGTTGTACTGATCGTAGTGATGGCTCCAGGTATGGTTGCCGATCGCGTGACCTTCAGCAACCGCCTGCTTCATCAACTGCGGATGCTTTTCCACCTGCTTTCCCACCATAAAAAAGGTCGCCTTGACGTTGTTCTTTTTGAGGACATCTAGTACCTGCGATGTTGTAGTAGGCCAAGGTCCATCATCAAAGGTAAGAGCGATCGGGTGAGGGGATACGGTAGAGCTTTTCCGTTTCGTTGGTAGGCTTGGAGCGATCGCTTTATCTTCGCTGTTGAGCTGGACATCACGAATCGTTTTTCCTCGAAACCGAACAGGCACAGAGAAGTTGAGGCGTCTTGCTTTGTCTTCCTTTGCCAATCGAGTGATCACTTTACTGTATGCCTCATCTCGCTGGGCAATCAGCGCTTTAACCTCCGAGCTTTTTAAGTTGGGTTGAAGCTGTCGCCCGCGCCAAGTTGTCGATATTAGAACGCCCTGATTCACCGAATGACTAATTGGCAAGCTACAGCTAGCCATAATACAAACAACAGCGGTAACTACGCCAATCAATAGGCTTCGCTGCCGTACAAACAGATGACGACGATCTGCCACGTTATGTCTCCTTCACTCCTCCAAATAGGGATGGCAAGTCTTGGGTTTTTATCCCTTAGCTTTTTGATTGGCAGAGGCTAAAGATTACTTCAATAAGAGAAATGCTATACGGGCGGTTTGACTTAGATCTAAGTAGAAAAAACCCATTGTCAATCAAGCTGCCCTACAACAAACCCTGATTCTAACCACTGCTCCTCAAGAGCTAAAGACAGCCATTTCTAAAATTGCGGCACACGCTTAAGCTCTCGGCTACGTGGCGCAGAAATCAACCTAAACCTGATGCTGCAAGTTACTATGAAAACGAAACCGCATCCGGGATAAACAGTCCTAACTTCCTAAGTCAAATGCCACAAAGAATACCCTTGAGCTTGTGTCTCTTGTTCAGTGTCCTCGTTGCTGGGGTTCCCGCCAAAGCCGTGATGACTAACGCACCCACTGTCTCCTCTAGGGAGTTTATCGCCCAGGAAGGTATTGCTGAAACTATTCTTCAGGTTGCTGCCGAGCAACCTGCATCAACGGCGGCAACCGTAACTCTCCAAGATTTACCGCCTGGATTTAGAGAACTTCCTCCAGAGTTATCTGCGGCACTTAGCTCCCGGTTGGACATTCTCGCTCAACAGCTAGGACAAGGAAATCTCAAACCAGAGAACTTCTTTGCCTTCGTCAATCCTCAAGATTTTCAAATTGTTTTGGGATTTACAAGTCAGCTTTCCGAGCGATCGGCACAGGCAAGCTTCGATGCTAATATGCAACAGCTACAGAAACCAGAAGTTCAGCAACAGATGCTGAGTCAGTTGCAGGAAAGGCTAAAACGAGCTGGAGAAATCAAGATCACAGACTATAGAACGCTGCCTGGATTGAATGACGTGGCAAATGCTTCAACGGGAATAACGCTGGGACTGGAAACGAAAGGTCAACCCCTACGTTTAGATTTTGCTGCTTTTCGTCGCAATAGTGTAGGAGCCTTTACAGCCGTGATGTACCCTAATGGAGGACAGCCGAAACTAGCGGTTGGGGAGGTGGCGCGGAAGCTAGATAGTCGAATTGTGCAGCTATCTGCGAATACCAATGCTTTTCCCTCAACAAGCACCCCTAAGTAAAAGGATAGGGGCATGATATACCATGCCCCTACGAACCATCTGTATCGCAATGAATTGAAAACCGCTATAGCCACTCTCATAGAGGAGCTTACCGTTCAACGGTTTGGTATTGTCGTTGATAGGAGGTGTAGGAGTCAGCGGTGTAGCCCTTGATGCCATTAGCAACGACACCCAAAACCGAAGCACCAGAAATTTTTAAGCCATCCAAGGATTTAGTCAGGAGAGCACGGTCTGTCTTTTCTAGCCCGACAACTAGAACGATACCATCTGTGTTCGCGGCTAAGATGTTGCCATCCGCTAGACCAAGCAGAGGTGGCGTGTCATAAATCACCAAATCGAAAAAGGCTTGAAACTGCTCCATCAGATACTGCATTTTATCTGAAGAAAGCAATTTGATGGAGTCGGGAGTTGATTGACCCGCCGTCATCACAAACAGATTTTCCTCAATGGGGGAGCGCTGAATAGCATCATTCAAACTCAAATCTGTTGTAATCACATCGGTGAGTCCCTGAGTGTTTGGTAAGCCTAACCGAGTATGAAGCTGAGGACGACGCAAATCCCCATCGACTAGCAAAACTCGCTGACCTATAGATGCCGCCGTCTGTGCCAGGTGTATGGCAACAGTAGACTTCCCATCTCCTGCCATAGCTGAACCAATCACCAAGGAATGAATGGGTTTACGAGCGCTGAGTAAGCGGATATTGGTATAGAGGGAACGATACGCTTCTAAAAAGGAAGCGGCTTGCTCATCTTTAGCTCGTCCCCGCAAGGGGATTAATGCATGGGAACCCACTTGTGCTACCAGAGCTGGAGGGAGTTTTCTGGCTTTGTTATCGAGTTTTTTGAGTTCCTTGGCAAAGGGAATCACGCCTAACAAGCGCAGTTTCGTTGCTGCTTTGATTTCATCAGGAGTATGGAACACGGTGTGCAAAATCTCTACAACAAAACCGATTCCGATCCCCAATAGCAGACTCAAAACCGCTGCGATCGCTAACTGACGTTTCGTTTGGGTCGCAGACGCTGGGATATATCTTCCTGACGCATCGCGTGGTAGTTCTGGCGGCGCAATAATTTCCCAAGGAATTTCCCGTTGGGAAGCATCCAGCTTTAACGATTCCTGTTTTTCTAAAAATTGCTTGAGGCTGTCGGTTGCAACTTTTAACTCCCGGTCTAAATCAGTATAGCTACGGATAACGGCTGGATAGAGTCTAATTTTTTCATTCACCTCACTTTCTGCTGCTGCTAAAGAGCGATCGCGAGCTTCCAATTCCTGAATTTTCCCCGCCGCATTATCCAGACTCTTTTTTGCTTCTTCAGCCAACAGCGCCCGTAAATTTTGCTGCTTTTCCCGTAAATTCACGATGGGGGGACTATCTTCTCGATAAAGAGATGACTGTAGAGCAATTTGAGCGTCTATCTTCTGTAGCTCTGCGATCAGATTGGTATAAGTGCCTGGTTGATTGGTTTCGCTTGACAGGACTGAAGTCGTATTATCTGTAGTGAGCTGACGCTGTCGAGTTGCGTAATTCGCTCGCATTTGAGCTAATTGCGCTTGAAGATCATCGCGCTGTGCCTTAAGACGTTGAGCTTCCTCTGTCAGGATTTTTCCTGTTGATTCTGGTTCGCTTAAAGTGTTGTACTGCTGCCGCAGTTTTTGCAATTGTCCCTGGAGTAAATCAACTCGCTTTCGTAAATCTGGCAATTGCTTGTCAATAAACTGAATCCCCTGATTCAGACTACTTAAGCGCTCCTCAAGGCTGTATTTCAAATAAGCCACTGACAGCTTATCTAAGACAAAGCGAATTTTTTCGGGGTCTCCATCCTGATAACTAATTCCTAAAATTTTCGTGTTTTGTTGTTTCCCATCTTTTTCATAACTGACGCGGCTAATGTCTAGCCGATTCATTAGGGAGTTGTAAGTAATATCTGGATACCGAGCTTGCAACTCTTTAATCACAGGCATCATCAGCTTGGGACTAGTCATCACCCGAATCTGAGTCTCGTAGTCCACTAAGTCAGAGCTATCGATTCCCATCTTGGATATTTCAGAAGCCCCCGTATAGTTGCCGCTTTGGGCTAATACGGAGAGTTTAGCCAGTCGCCCTTCAGCAGAGACGGGTTCTACCAAAACACGAAACGAGCCTCTGAAGGAGGGAGGAATGCTTTTTGCCTTCCAAACGAGAAAACCACCAGACAGCCCACCTAAAATGATCGCCGTTGCTGCCATCACTGGGAGGCGACGACGCACCACAGCAAACAGCCAAGCCAAATCAAGCGTCGTCTGTCCGCTCTCCTCTTCTAGCTGAGGTAGATCGCCTGGAGGTATAGGCTGAGGTGGATTGCTACCCTGTCTTTGTGAAAACCTTTGATAATTGGGTTCAGTATCCATATTTTTTACATTACTCCCGACACAGTCCCGATGTAATCATTATTTAATTCTTGCTATCGAAAGCACTGTAAGAACCGAGCAGCTAGATTGAGTAATAAACTCAAGGTGTCAGTAATCCTAGCAGCACCCAAACGACTTATCACAATTATGTCGTTTTCACGAAGGATGGGATTACTTCGGTCATTTACTCCCTGAGCTAAATCAATTGGTACTTGCTGTTTAGAAACCGTACCCTCAATCTTGAGGACTATCAGATCTACAGTACTTCGGCGTGTTCTGCTACCTTTAAAGCCTCCAGCC
>JALYGX010000435.1 GCA_030776905.1 Cyanobacteriota bacterium
TGCTGCTCAATAAGGCGGATAATTGAAGCTTTTTCCAGCATTCCTACAAGCACACCGTTGTTGCGAACGACAGGCACTTCATTGAGTTTTGCTTTTTCCAAAAGCACGATCGCGTCTAAGAGTGACTGGTCAGATTGAACGGTTGTAGAAAGATCGACAGGCTGCATTAATTCTCTGACTGGTGTAATCGGCCAGTTGGAGGTAGGAACTGTTTTCAAGTCATCAACAGCGATCGCACCTAGTAGTTGACCTTGTTCGTCGGTGACTAAGAACTTGCGCCACTCAGCCTTACCAATGATGTAATTGTTGGCGAACTCTCTCAATGACAAGTCAGCAGATACAATTGGGCTGTTGGGAGCCACAGCATCTTCAGCTTTCAGACCTGTTAGCTTTTCTTGAATAGAAGCAGATTGAGCAGATCGACCAGCATTTTGCAGCAAGAACCAACCAATTAACAGTGTCCAGAAGCTACCGAAACTGCTGATACCCAAAATCGCTTGTAGTCCAATAGCGATTCCAATCCAACCCAAAACCTGACCAACACGGCTGGCAAATACGACACCTTTGTAAGGATTGCCTGTAATCTTCCAAACCAGCGACTTGAGGATGTTACCGCCATCCAAGGGTAAGCCAGGAATCAGGTTAAACAGCGCCAGAACTAAGTTGATGTAAGCAACCAGTTGAACCATTGCTGCCAATGGTCCTGAGAGATTTGCCCCAGCACCGATGGCTGTTAAGAGACCAAACAGGAGTATGCTAACGGCTGGTCCTGCGATCGCAACCCAGAATGCTCCACCTGGGGTTTTTGACTCGTTATCGAGGTTTGCCATTCCACCGAAGAGAAACAGTGTAATAGATTTAACCTCAATTCCTTGTCGGATCGCGACAAAGCTATGTCCCAGTTCATGTGCCAAAACCGAGGCAAATAACAATAAGGCAGCAACAAATCCCAGAAGCAAGGGTAGTCCAGCACCTAATCCTGGGAAGAGAGATGCAAGTTCGCCGCCGTAGCTGAATGCCACCAAGCCTAGGACTAAAAACCAGGAAGGATGCACATAAAAAGGAATTCCGAATAAATTACCAACACGAATACTGCCATTCATATGGACTACCTCTCCTTATATCTGAGACGTTTTATTTCTTTCATCTCTTATTTCCATCGTAACGAAATGTAAAAGATGCTCTCATCTATCATCTGTCGTAAAATCCGTCCGCTGCGGTTCGGTTTTGGGAATTCCAATTACCTGTGGTATCCCGGCTAGCATCGGCATAATTAAGATAAGCTCTGCTTTTTGTGCCTTAGCCGCATTAAATTTCTAGAGCGAAATGTCTTCTCCTATTGATAACTAAATTATGTCTGTTTTTGAAACCAAAATCACACGCTCTTACCAGCAAGAAGATATCCAGCAAATCCTAAATTTAGCGATCGCACGTCAGGATAATGTCGAAGAATTTTCCCATGAGCAGCTTGTAGAAATTGCTACTGAATTAGGTATTTCTACCGCAACCCTCCTAGAGGCAGAACGGGACTGGCTACTTCAGAAAGGAGAGCAGCAGAAGCGTAACGACTTTAATCTTTACCGACGGAGCAAATTGAAGAGACGTTTTGGCAAGTATTTAATCATCAATAGCTTTTTGGTTGGGCTGAACTTCCTCAGTAATGGTCAGATTTCTTGGTCTTTGTATATCTTATTGTTTTGGAGTCTGTCACTTGGATTAAATACTTGGAACACCTATCAATTACAAGGCGAAGAGTACGAACAAGCTTTTAAAAAGTGGCATCGCAAATACCAGCTCACACAATCAATTTCTACTCGCATCAACAACTGGATGAAAGCTTTAAATTGAGATTCAGCTTAACTTTTATTGAGTTTTATCGTTGCTCATACAGGATTTGAGCGAGATCGTTGCGTAAAAAGGTTTCTTCCTGGGTATCTCCGATCGCATTTGCCAAAGCGATCGCTTGTATGTAATATGTCCGGGCATTGGATAAATTACCAGTGACTTGAGAAAGCTCAGCAAATAACCGCAGTGCGATCAGTTCTTCAGATCGCTTGGCTTCTTTTTGTGCCAGAGCGATATAGTCATTAAGCGCTCTAAATGCCAATTGATACTCTCTAGCTGCACTGTGAGACAGTACCAAGCCTCTCAATGCCCGAAATTGGTTTGTGATGTCACGACTATCTTCAGCGAGTATCCGTGCTAATCGGTAGGAAATTTGAGCCTCTGCTTGACGTTTAGCAGCACGATAGGCGTCTCCCAAATTATTGCGCGTATTCGCCTGTCCTAGTCGGTCTGTCGCGGCACTCCGAAAATTCAAGGCGGCTTCGTAGCGATTGATTGCCTCCGAATAGTTTCCTACTTCAGCCGCTACTAAGCCAAGATTACTCAGGCTTAGTCCTTCACCCTCTCGATTTTTAATACTACGAGCAACTGTTAGGGCTTGTAAAAAAGTATCTTGTGCCGCTTCGAGGCTCCCATCTTTTAGCAGTACCGTACCCACATTATTTAAGGCATAAACCTGTGATTGAAAATCGTTTAGGGTACGGGCAATTCCCAAGCGTCGGCGGAAGGCATCTTCTGCCTGTCGGTAGCGTCCCAGATTGACATAGGCTATACCCAAGTAATTGTAAGTCTGACCTAATCCCTGTAAGTCACCCGCTTGTTGATAAAGGTCAAGCGCTTGCAACCAGGTGGCGATCGCACTTTCCAAATCTCCACGGCGCTGCGATTGTCCTCCCTGTCGCACGAGGGAGTCTGCTTGATCTCTCGATTCTCTCTGAATACCGTTGTTTAACTGGATATTCAGTTGTTCGTCGAGGTCAATTATTGGGAAACCACTGGGTAAAGTTTGCCCAAACGCACCCGTACTGGTGACTAGCACAGATGCTAGAAGCGTTAGTAACCCCACTCCTGAAGAACTAGCGATCGCCTTTACCAACAGATACCCTCTCTTCATTGATCTTGCTGCTAGCTACCTTGTCTAAGCCAATTTGGATGGAGAATTTACCAAACCCTCTCCTGGCTAGTACATCACGGTTTAAATGAACCTACCACTTAAAACAAGCTCAAAAGTCCAGAAATTAAAGCTTTTTGACTCTTAACTTTTGACTTCCAAGGTAGCGGTACTAAAGTGTACTCACTGCCGACTTGTGCTCTGGATGAGCAGCTTTCCCACCCAAATAAATCTCACGAATATCATCAGGGAGAGCCTCTTCCAAAAGTTGATAGCCTTGGTTTAGCTGGATTCTCACTTGTGCAGGTGAAATGACTTCTCCCTCCGCTTGCAGATACGCTGCAATCCGAGTTTCGCTCCAGTGGAACGTCTGCGCCATCACTACCATTAACCGGATTACGGCTGGCAGTTTTTCCATTGCCTGTTCGAGGTAACACCAAAATGGTGGTGGTGCGGCTTTGAGGTTGTAGTGAATCGACTCCACTGGTGGTAAATCTGCCTGGTTAATACAGACAGCCGTCATATTGATGAGCCAGTTTTGGAAAGAATTCGACCCAGGCGTATTATCGTCACGTAAATCCAGTCCACCCAGTTCGTAAAAAATATGACGCCAGGTGAGGGCAAATAGATAATCTGCCTGCACAGGCGATCGCGCTGAATGCCGAATTAACGTAAAGACAATTGGGCTATAGCGACAGAATATTGCCGTGAAGTACTTCCCATGCTCCGGGTGACGCTGAAACAGAGTCAGCAACTCCTGATCGCTGTGATGAAACAGTGACTTGACAATCGGATGATTGGATTCAGAAAAATGCGGAATTTGCACAATCTTTAAATTCCCATAGAATCAGCAAAATCAAAGCAGATGCTTCCCACTATATCTATCGCTCCTTTGCCCTCAGAATAAGGCAGCTAGGTACTTTCCCACCATCCTGTTTCCAGACTATGGAGAAATGATAACCGACTGCTTCATGTTGAAGCCTTTGAGAGTGATGATATAACTTAGCTAAAATTAGTAACATCTATGGACAGGTCTGGTGGTAATAATCTTACCCGTAACAGGACAACAGATTCATCAAAGTTAAACTTGATTCATTACGCTTTGTCAGTTCATGACTCTATCAGTTGATATTATTTCCTTCCTATTTCAGCCTCTGCCGCTTGGCGCTTTCTTGCCCGGTCTACCTTTAGATAGCCTGTTTTCTACACAGGGCATCATGGTGATGCTATTGGCAGCCTACGCGGTTGCGATGTGGATGTTTCTCACCAGTGCCCCAAAAGTCCATACTGTAATGGTGTCCGATATGGAAGTGGCACGACAGTTTTATGAGGGTTTGCTCAATTTAGCAGCTGCAGAAGTCCCTCTACACTACTACTACAACTACGAGCAAACGTTAGGAGCCACAGGTATTGACCCGCTTTATATGTCAACTAGCCTGGGAACCACCAGTGCGACAAGGATGAATGGTACTGATGGTTTATGGTATCAGCTCAAAAAGAATACTCAGCTTCATGTCATCTCCGGGGCAAGCATCGGCAAGAAAAACCAGCAACGCCATGTATGTTTCGACCATGACTGCCTAGAACAAGTGTTGATGCGCGTGCAAATGCGGCGCCTCAAGTACAAAGTTCGTAGCGAGAAGCCTCTGAATTTTTTGGTCAAGGACATGGA
>JALYGX010000436.1 GCA_030776905.1 Cyanobacteriota bacterium
TTTGCGCGGTTAGTCAAGCTGGTGGAAGCGCATACTGGAATTGATACAACAGATGTTCGTCCTTTGGCACAGCCCTGGATGTATCTGATTTTGTTGGGATTTACACTATTGCTGTTACTCGTGGATGGATGGACGATTTGGACAGCTCTGACTCAAGGTTTAATCAGTTAGATGATTTAAACTCTCCTCAAGGCAGTGAAGATAATTATTTAACCTCGACTTCCCCTCAACTGCAACTGAAGCAGGTGAGCCTTTCGACTTCGATGCGGGCTGGAATTACGGGGACACCCATCTTAACGGATATTTCTTTTGAGGTGTTTAAAGGCGATCGCATTGCGATTATCGGACCATCCGGTGCTGGGAAAACTTCACTGCTGCGGCTATTGAACCGACTGATAGACCCAACAAGTGGCGCTATCTACCTAGAAAATCAAGACTACCAGAAAATTCCCGTCTTGCCGTTGCGGCGACAGGTCATGTTAGTTCCTCAAGAAGCGAAACTGTTGGGCATGACAGTTCGGCAGGCTCTAGCATACCCCCTAACCTTACAAGAACTTCCGCAACGACAGATTCAGGAGCGCGTGGAGGCTTGTAGGGAACAACTGCACATCCCAGAAGAGTGGTTAGAACGAACCGAGTTGGAACTTTCGGTGGGACAGAGGCAGTTAGTTGCGATCGCACGAGCTTTAGTCAGCCAACCTAAAATTTTACTACTCGATGAGCCAACTTCTGCCCTAGATGTTGGTTTAGCGTCTCACGTTCTTGGCGTCTTAGGTGATTTAGCCCACAAGGGAAAGATGGCGATTCTAATGGTGAATCATCAGCTAGATATGGCTCAACTGTTTTGTAGGCGGATGTTGTATTTTCAGGAAGGTCAGTTACGGCAAGACGCCCCAGTCGCCCAAGTAGACTGGAGACAGTTGCGAGAAACCTTAGTTCAAGCAGAAGCTCAAGCTGCTCAAGATTGGCTTTGAGTCGTTGTTACAGCAATTTTTACTCTTTGTGTACCACACGGTAGGAGCGCAAGACCTTGCACCCCTACAACGTCTGCCATAAGGATTTCCGCTGTTTCACCTGTACTAAACTGAGGCGGGCAAGATGCCTACCCTACAAGAAACTGCTGGATATCTTTGGTTGGAAATGCCTTAGCTAAAAGATTTTCCAACTGCCACTCGTGCAGTAGGACGGCTGGAATTACCTTTAGCCGTTACTGATTCTGACGCTTCCACCTGCTGCCCCTGAAGCATTGCTGGATTGAAACGATAGCCGATATTGCGAACCGTTTGAATCAAGCTAGGTTCCCGGGGATCGATTTCGATTTTTTTGCGCAGGGAGAGAACGTGAGTGTCTATCGTGCGCGGGTTGTCGATGGCATCCGGCCAAGCGCGACGCAGCAGTTCAGATCGACTCAACGGCAGTCCTTCCGCTTGCGCCAGCACGTAGAGCAAACTGAATTCCTGAGGCGTCAGGTCAATAAACTCTTCTTTAAAGCGGACACGACGCTGTACTAAGTCTATTTTCAGGTCACCATAGTCCAAAGACATGGGAACTGACCTTACACGAACGCGGCGTATCAGTGCCTCAATCCGTGCCATAAACTCTTGCATTCCAAAAGGCTTGGTTAAATAGTCGTCAGCCCCCGCCCTCAGACCCTTGACAATGTCATTTTCTGTCGTGCGGGCAGAAAGCATCAAAATGAGCGACTGTCGCTGCTGCTGAAGCCACCGACAAAACTCAACACCATCGCCATCTGGTAAATCAGAGTCGATGATCACAAGTGTCGGCTGACGATGATAGAACGTTTCTCGTGCCTGATGAAGCGTCGCGGATTGATGCACCCAGTAGCCTGCTTGCTGTAAGTGCCAACCCAATAGCGATCGCAGATGGGGGTTTCCCTCGATAATTTGAATACAAACCGATCCCACGGCAGCTTACTTCCTTCTAGCTGGTGCGTTTCAGGTTAACAGAGCTAATGTCAAGATTTTGTAACAAGTGTTACGGAGGAGTAAGTTAGGTTTCCTCCTGCCTCCATAACGAGGCGGGGCACTGGGAGAAGTCCTCCTGAACATGACTAATGACTAATGACAAAGCTCAATTAACCTGGAAACGTTACAGTAATTTTTGTATTACGATGTCTTACCAGATAGTAACAAGGAAGCCCAAGGCTTTTGTAAATCCCTGGTTACAATGAACTTAACGAAGGTTAATGTAGGCGAGTCCCTTGCTGAGTGATCTGATGCCAGAACCGTCGATTGCAGACAATAGACTGCTCAACTGTGTAATCTTATACAAGTGGGTTGCCCAAGTCACTCCAGGAACAGGAAAGGGTCACTACTGGAGTTGCCTGTACTACCAGATTATTTAGTTCGCGATCGCGAACCGTAACGCGAGTCCGCAAAGCGGGACAGGATTTTTCTTTCTCAAGTTAGGAGAATACGCCAGTCAATTCATGGACAATAACAGTTAGCTGAAGTTTTTAGTTGTGAATCATCGGATTGACAGCCAGCGACTCCAAACTTAAAATTCTAAACTCAAACCACTTTAAACCATGCTTCAAGATACACAAACCATACGCTATTACCAACAGCTAACTGACTCCTTGGTTTTTCTGTGGAACCGAGGCTACCGCTTTGACGACCTGCGGATGTATATTGACGGCTATCTTGCTGCCCTCCGACATAGTAATGCCCTTGAAGCTTACCTCATTCACCGTTTAGAGGAAGAAGCAACCCGCTATCTCCGCGACCCATCTAACTTTGAAGTGATGCCAATGCCACAACCAGAAACTGACTACTATTAACAAGTTGTTAGTTTCTGGTTCTCAGGAACCAGATCTAAAAATAGGCGGCTTGCTTGTGCAAACCTGCCTATTGCCTTTTGAGGCTTAATCAAGTATGCATTCGTGATTTTATATAAAAAAAGCCCACCGAAGCGGACTAAAATTATTTCAATTTTCTGATCAAGCTAGGGAAAAGCTGGTTTGGATAGCAGCGATTTCCTCTTTACCTCCTACCCTAGCTGCAAAAGTACTTAAGACATCAGGAAGCCAAAGCCACTTCAACCATCTGCTGTAATTCGCCCTGTTGATACAACTCAATCATCACATCTGAGCCGCCGATGAACTCTCCATTAATATAGACTTGAGGAATTGTCGGCCAATTGGAATATTCTTTGATTCCCTGACGAATTTCATAATCATCCAGGATATCTATGGTTTCGTAAGGGACGCCCAGCGTATTCAGAATCTGGACGACATTATTGGAAAAACCGCACTGGGGCATTAGCTTGTTGCCCTTCATGAAAACCAAAATCTTGTTTTGGTTGAGTAAGTTATCAATCCGCTCTTTTAGTTCTGGTGTCATGGTTTTATTTAAATTCCTCTGCTATCTCATATAGCTCTAGTTTAGCGATAGTGGAGAGTAGACAATCTTCATTGCTGCTTAGACGGCTTGTGTAGTAGCATTCCAGGCTTCGGGTGTGTAGGTTTTAAGAGCTAGAGCATGGATGGCTTCTGTTGCCATTGCCTGCTGTACCGTAGCGTAAACTAGCTGATGCTGCTTCACGAGGCTCTTGCCTTCAAATTCCGAAGAAACAACAATCGCTTGCAGATGGTCGCCACCGCCCGTTAAATCTTGAACCTGCACCTGAGCATCTGGTATCCCTGCCTTAATCATTGCCTCAACTTGCTCTAGGCTAATCATTGCTACTCCCGTTTTTATTCAACTTGATAAGTTTACTTTAACTTTTAGGAGCAGCCGACGACGTAGGCTGGCTGTCCCGTGGTTTAGGATAGGGAGCATCCACAAATCCTAGTTCAAAGAGTTGTTGGTAAGCTTTCTTTCCCAGCTCCTGTGTGGGATTTTGAGAACGAATGATCTGAATTAATAAGGGTACTGCAAGCTCAGGCTGATTTTGCGCTCGATGCACGAGTGCTAGCTGATAGGTTACTTCATCTCGCATTTGAGCAGTTTGTACGGCTTTTTGGCGTTGGGAATCGAAAACCCGGTTGTCGATTCCTGAGAAACTGGAAGATAGTTGCTGATAAAAATTAGACAGCTGATTGTAAACCTGACGCGCCTCCTGAAGTTTTTTGGCAGCCAAAGGATAGTTTTGCGCATTAACCGCATTCATTGCCTCTGCCATCAAGCGTTGTCCTCCAACCAAACTCAGAACACTACCATCCTGATTCAAAGGTCGCAGATTATTAGGATCGGTCAAGTCTGGCTGCGTTTGACCAGCACCTTCTGGAGGCACAGGCGTGATATTTTGAGCCTGTGCTAGTGGCACCAGCGCCATAGCAGCCGTGAAGGGTAATGAAACAAGGCAGGTAAAGCCAAGGCGGCGGACAGTTCCAGAAGAAACCATGAAATAATGTTGGGGGTTATCTAGAGACAAAACATATCTAAACTTCGGTATCTTACCATTGCCAGACGGCTATCGGTTGCAGTCTTGAGGTAAGGAAGATTCCGAATTTATGCAAGCGTTAGACTGCAACCACTGCTAAAAAGTTTCCTGACCGAAACAGTATTTTTGCTCTGATTGGAAGGCACCCTGTGCAACATCTCAGGTGAATCAAAAATTGCCCATCTAAAATCTACAATCGAGTGATTATTGCCCAGGAGAATCATCCATGACCCGTCGTCCTGATTCTGCGCCAGAAAATTCGCCTCAAATGACAGGCGTCCCTGAAAAAAGTATGGGGGTACTCTTGCAACGGGGAGGTGAGGAACTGGCGCTGGTGAAGGTAAGCGATCGCTTTACAATCCGTCCCACTTCCTCAACGGCGACAGATGAATTGACCAACACCTTGCCTGTTCAAACCAGTCGAGACATTAAAAGCGCCCAACTACAAGAATTTACCGTCGCCCCCAAGCAGCGAGACGCAGCAATGCAGGCGGCACGGAATAATAATGCGATCGCATTTGCCAGTCATGTTTACCAACTCAAAGACAATCCAGAGACATTGGTTTACTTAACCGACCAGTTGACCATTCAATTTACTCCAGAAGTCGATGAAAACGCGATCGCCTCAATTGCCGCCGAATTTGGCTTACACTCCGTCAAACCCGTAGTTGGCATCCCCAACACCTTCGTCTTTAAACTCACGCCTCAGGCTACAGAAAATCCCGTCAAAATTGCCAATCGGCTGATCGGGCGTCCAGAAGTCTTAGTTGCCGAACCCAACATCGTCATTCCCAAAGAATTGCATTACCGTCCCCGCGACCCCTTGTATCCTCAGCAATGGTATCTCTACAACAAGGGTGGTTCCAGGCTAGCAGCAGGTTCTCATATTGATATTGAGAAAGCCTGGGATATTACACGCGGAGTGCGTTCTGTCGTCGTGGCAATAGCCGACGACGCCATTGACGTGAACCACCCGGATTTTCAGGGACCGGGTAAAATTGTTGCTCCTAAAGACTTTAAAGACCAAGACTTCTTGCCCCTGCAAGAGACTTCCGATGAGAGTCACGGTACGGCTTGCGCGGGGGTAGCCGTAGCTGAAGAAAACGGCACGGGTATTGCTGGCGTCGCGGCAGGTTGTGCCTTGATGCCTATCCGCACCACGGGTTTTTTAGATGATGACACGATTGAACAGCTATTTGATTGGGCGATCGCTAATAACGCCAGTGTGATTTCTTGCAGTTGGGGACCCGCCGCCGTTTACTTTCCCCTCTCCCTGCGGCAAAGTGCTGCCCTGACTCGTGCCGCCACTCAAGGACGGCAGGGCAAAGGCTGTGTCATTGTCTTCGCCGCCGGAAATGCCAATCGTCCCGTCAGTGGCACTATCTTTGAAAAGGGCTGGTCTAACAATCTGTTGCGAGGCCCAACAGACTGGTTAGGTGGGTTCACCATTCATCCAGACGTAATTACCGTTTCTGCCTGTACCAGCCTAGGCAAAAAATCAGCTTATAGCAACTGGGGCACGAATGTCTCTGTTTGCGCTCCCAGCAACAACGCACCGCCGGGAATGTGGTTTGAAAAAACTGGCTATATCAGTACAGCACCGGAGGTAACCGCCGCCCTGCCCGGACTGGGTATCTT
>JALYGX010000437.1 GCA_030776905.1 Cyanobacteriota bacterium
CTCTGGTAACAGCTCATAATCCTTACTCAAGCGCCGATATTGATTCCACCAGCCAAAAGTGCGCTCAACAATAAGCGCGTTTGGGTAATACCTGAAATCCCGCTTCACTACGACAAATTACGTCCACTTTGGCGGCACACAACTGTTGAATTACTCGTGAAAAGTTCTCACCCCTAAAACCTTGATCTACCCAAATCACGACTAAATTCTCTGTTGCCACGTCCGTTCCATCACTACTGCTGCTCCCCCCAATCGCTCGGGACAATTGGCTTTCGTTACAATCACAGCTAACAGTAAGCCTAAGGTATCAACGAGGATAAACCGCTTGCGTCCTTTTACTCGTTTACCGCCATCGTAACCGTACACTTCCCCCTTTTTTCAGCGGTTTTCACCGACTGACTATCAATGATACCTGCTGTTGGGTTGTCTGTTTTCTCCACGCTTTTTCGCACTTGTTGTCGTAGTTGTGTGTGAATTTTTTGCCACACTCCCAAACGCTGCCAATGCCGAAAGTAGTTATAGACAGTTTGCCAAGGTGGTAAGTCATGGGGTATTGCCCGCCAAGAACACCCCTCCCGCAGTACGTAAAATATTCCATTGATGATCTCTCGTAAATCTACTTGACGAGGACGACCAGTAGCTTGTGCGCTTGGGAGCAACTGTTCTATGATTTGCCATTCCGCATTAGTGACATCAGAAGGATATGGTTTTCGTGCCATTTTCTGTATGCAACTGTGTGCCACATCTGCTCTATCTTCCGATGAAGCGATCGCTTCGTTCAACTCACTTTACATTTCTTTAGAGACAGCCTCTCAAGGAAGTTTTCCGGAAAAACGCCCCCTTTTGCTCGAATCTTTGAGGAACTTTAGACAGAAACTATATGGTAATCTGCTGGATTGCTAACACAGATGCGTTCCTCTTGCCCCATCAGCTCGTTGACTAGGAAAAAGTCTGAACTGTACTCAACCAATGCCCCATCTGATGGGCGAACTAACTGGTAAGTGTACCCAAGAATGTAGCCATCTTTTTCAAGGTACTGACGCATCTTGAAGTAATGCTCCAAACTTCCAGTCTTTTTCCAACACTCCAGATAATCGAGGTTTTTTAGGGCTGTTTGGGGATTAGCCGCGCCAAAGCGCTCAGCCGTGAGGTCTTTGGATGTGAAGTGACAGATATTGGAATTATGCCCTGTGAAGGTGACAATTTTTCCCAGTTGCTGTTGTTCTTCAAGAAATTCTATGACTTGCTCGAAGTCGGCATCTCTCAAGTCTTGTGGCTCTGGAATTTCCGAGACTTCAGTTGAACGTCCTTTCTGAATGAATCCTGATTCAAGCCCCGCGATGGCAAGCGGTGCCAGTCCCAGTAGCTTGCACATATTCAGAAATGTTTTCCTACGCACCCTGTCACCTCGCAAAAATTTACCGATTGTTTTGTCGGATAATCCTAATTTTGCCTCAGCTGCCGCTAGAGAAGGGTACTTTTTGGCAAAAGCCAAATTGATCACCTCCAGCTTTTGAGGGCAAACTTTTAGGAATTGATAGGTCTCAATCACGATGCTCTTGCCCTCCAGCCGTAATTTTGTCCTGTGCAAGGCGCACCTTCTTCTTTGATGTCTCAAACTCCATGCTCAGTTTTTAGTAAACGAACGTCTTGCCAATCCCGATCCGGTTTCTGTGGGTTTTGGCTTCGGTTGGCTTGAGTTGTCTATGGTGTTAGCATATTCAATAAGTTCTGAACTTGTCAAAGAACCTTCTAATACCTCGGATGACGTGAAACGCAGAACAAGGTTTACTGAAGTTATGCGAAAAGTTCAGAGCAGCTAACAGAGATGGGAGATGGGAGAACGGAAAAAGTAACTTTTACTTGTACGCCTGACTTAAAGGCATTTTTGCTTGAGTGGGCAGTTAAGGAAAGGAGATCGCTTAGTAATCTTGTCGAAGGGATAGTAACTGAAGCGGCAGAAGCTCAATCAAACAAATCCTCCGACTCGACTAGGAGTAAAGCCAAGAAGAAAAAGGAGATCAACCAACACCGATAGAACTAAGTCTGCTGTCAGCCGCCGTGCCTGTTGACGATAACTTTTTGTGCCGATGGAATTAAGTTAGCATGAATGAGAAGATGTGAATAGGTGAATAGAGTAATTTTCTCCTTCATGGCAAAATTTGCTCATGAGTGAAGAGGATCAAATCAAAATACTTATTCCGTCTGACCTAAAAAAAAGGTTTCAGAGGTGGTGCCTAGATAACGATGTAAGCATGAGCCGTGTTCTGCGTAGTGATATCGAAGATCACTGTGAAGGACATAGTGCAGCTAGCTTTCTTCGAGCCTTAGCCAAGGGGCAACGACCGCCTAACTCTGAAGTTGTCAAGCTTGCAGAAATTCTGGAGGTTGATACAGAGGACTTGATGAAAGTCCGAGATTGCCTATTTGACGAGAAAGATAGACAACCAAATGGAAACTAGCTTTATTCAATGGGTGCAAGAACCTGGGTGGAACTTAAAAATTGGGCGAGATAGTGAAGGAAGAAAAATCTTGATAATCGAAAGCCCGAATTGGGAAAGATTGTCTTGTTTCCTTGACTGTCACACTGACGAACTAGCCGCTTCTGCCGCTGCTTTAGAGTTTGCAGCCGTTCATGTCCGTTATCCAGGGTGCAAAAATCCGTTCGGGTTGAAAATCCCGGCTTCAATGGCATCTCGGACTGGAAAGCATAAAAAGTCAAAAATAGACGAAATCATGACTCAATCAGAACCTGGTGCGGCATCCAACCAACCACAAATCATAACTCCTGCGTTTTTTGCTTCTGCTGGATGGATATCGCGCCCATTGTGGGAACGCCTTGGAAAACTACTGGAGCAATCGGACATTAAGAAAGGCATCACCAGATCTAGCGATAAAAGACAGCTTTATATCACGCAAGCTGCTGCTATGGCAGTAAGAACAACTGCTGAGGAAGCATCAACTCGGAAAGCTACAGACTACATTTATCTGCCAGATCTGGATGAAATCGACCAAACCATCAACCAGCAGGGGACTCAAGCCGGAGGAGTCAGGGTCACCTATCGAGCGACCCTCAATGGAACGCTAGCAAGCAATCCTAACGCCATCTGGGGACTGTTTACTGCCCAAACTTCTGTCTTTGAGGATGACTTGCATATCTTCTATCGGGAAAGCGAGATTATTGACATTAAGGAGATAGCTACTCCTCCTCTTTTGGTCACTGTCTAGTGCGATCGCTGTCGAATTAGGTAACGCTACTAAAGGAGTAAGGCGAATAATTAAATCAATGCGTTATCGATAAGTCTTTTACAAACCCAGAGGCTGTATAACAAGAAGGTAAGAACTCAGAGATGGAAAAGTTATTGATTGATGTTTCATCAGGGTAAAATTTGCCCTGGCAATCGTTCGTTTAGTCTAAAAAGTTTACCTGTAATAAAACCTCTCTATAGCCGGAAGCCTTTGCTCTGCGGTCGTTCTTGTGCGACCAGTTACAAAAAAGCGGCTGCCAAAACCCAGCAGTCAGCTAATAGCTGAAAAAAACTTTTTCTTAAACGGATTTCTTCAGAAAGGGGTAAAATGAACAGCAGGAATTGAGTCCGACTGTAGTGAAGCAATGCTTCCTACAGAAGAATGACTGATATTCTGCCCGGACAAATTAGGGACAGGGGTTAGTAAAAAACAGCTACCCCTTGCTGGAAACCTCTAGTTTGTTCTTTTGTACACCCTCAGTCGCTAACGTTTTGGAAGAGCTTACGACTGAGGAATTCTAAATAGAGGCACAAATGCTCCATCAAAGATGGGTGGTTTCATCTATTTTAGCCACTTACAGGTCTTTTTTATCTAAAAATTTTCACAAAAAAGTAGCTCATTCTACTTCTTTGACGGCTCCCCTGCACTGTGTTAAGGAGGTACGGTAATGGTCGTTGCATTTTAACCAACTACAAAACAGCTAGAACTCTCGACCTGCTTAGAAGACGCCATTAATGCGCTATCGGTCGAGCAGATTTACAATCATCCAGCTCACAACTTCAAGCGGTCTGGGGAGAAGTTACGCGGGGGATGCCCTCACCATCAAAGCCGTTCCGGCACTAGCTTTGTCGTCAATGATAGCAGCAAGCTCTTTTGGTGTGAGGGCTGTCAATTCGGTGGCGGACCCGCTGACTATCGAGCCAGTATCAAGGCGGGTCATTGGGTCAAAGCACGGGGAAGTGATTTTGTAGATACCGTTCGCTCTCTTGCCGCTGACGCTGGAATAAATGTCCCGATTCTAGAGATTTCTCCAGAAGAGTTAGCCAAAATCCAACGCTGGGAACGACGACGAGCCGTTTTAGCCGCCACCCAAGACTATTGTCAGGACGTATTCTGGAGTGAGCGCGGAAAAGACGCCCGTCACTACTTGGTTGCCGAACGTGGACTCACTGAAGCACAAATCCGGACTCTCCCCAGCATTGGCTACTATCCGTCCGCTGCCGAACTGAAAAAGTATCTCATATCCAAGGGCTTTACGAAAGACGATTGGCGAGGCACTGGATGTGTCTGGAACGAGCTGGAAGGGTACATTACCTTTCTGTGGAATGACGCCAGTGGTCGCCCCTTAACGATTTACGGG
>JALYGX010000438.1 GCA_030776905.1 Cyanobacteriota bacterium
CCCAAAAAGCGGCAAAGCAAATTTTTCGCGAGGCACGACGCTTACTGCGTCCCGGTGGTCATCTAACCATTATGGATATGAATCCTAAGTCTGAGATTTATGCAAAGATGCCGCCCTATATCTTGACATTACTCAAGAGTACAGAACCTTACCTGGATGAGTATTTCGCGTTAGCTCTGGAACAAGAACTGGTGAATGCTGGTTTCCACAAACCGACTATCACGGCGAACACTCCGCGTCATCGCACGGTAGTGGCACAAGTAAATTAACTATAGTTCTACTGGGTGGAGTCAAAGGGGACTTCGCCCTCCTACGTCTAACTTGAATCCTAGTTCTCGTCATGGCAAGTGAGGCTGTTGTCGAATCACTCGTTTCTGGAGGGGTGAAGACAACACGATTGAGGTTGAAGTTTGACCGTATCGACTTAGCGGTTCAATCAGTGCCTCTAAGTAAGAAATTGAAGAGGCGATCGCAACTCACTCAATGTTTAGGTAAGCATTTTAACAGGATGCGGTAATGTTCTTTGCTAACTTGCCACTTTAACTCCATAAAAAATGATCTAAACTTCATTCGACAAGTTATTTGTATTAGGTCTGCTGCCGATGATTAACGATAGCGAGTACATCAGGAAAGCGGAAGCTACCCGCGTGCGGGTGCTGAGTGAAGCACTACCCTACATCCAACAATTTGCAGGTCGGACGGTGGTTGTCAAGTACGGTGGTGCGGCGATGAAAGACAGCACCCTGAAAGATAAAGTCATCCGCGATGTAGTCTTTTTAGCCTGCGTAGGTTTACGACCCGTAGTCGTCCACGGCGGTGGACCAGAAATCAACAGTTGGCTAGGGAAGCTGAACATTGAACCACAATTTAAAAATGGTCTGCGGGTAACCGACGCCGCCACAATGGATGTTGTGGAGATGGTGTTGGTCGGTCGGGTGAATAAGGAACTGGTTTCTCTGATTAACCGCGCTGGGGGGAAGGCAGTCGGGCTTTGTGGCAAAGATGGTAATTTAATCAAAGCTCGTCCGGACGGTCGAGAGGGCATTGGTTTTGTTGGAGAAGTCAACAGCGTAGATATCAACCTGTTGGAGTCTCTAGTCAATAGTGGCTATATTCCCGTAGTATCGAGCGTTGCTGCCGATGAGACAGGTCAAGCGTACAATATCAACGCTGACACTGTAGCTGGCGAACTGGCAGCGGCATTGGGGGCAGAGAAGCTGATTTTGCTGACTGATACCTCTGGGATTTTGAAGGATTACAAAGACCCCTCTACCCTAATTGCCAAGGTAGATATTCAAGAAGCACGACAACTGATTGCAACGGGCATCGTTGGTGGAGGGATGATTCCAAAGGTAACGTGTTGCGTGCGATCGCTTGCTCAAGGCGTTCGGGCGGCTCACATTATTGATGGTCGCATCCCCCACGCCCTATTGCTGGAAATCTTCACCGATGAGGGCATTGGCTCAATGATTGTTGCCTCAGAATTTCTGGGCTAAAGGCAAATGACTTATTGCCCGATGCGGATTCTGATTCCCGGCGAACTGTAGGTGAAACTCGAACCCCTGATTGGCGCTAGGGGATACCTAGGTGAATTAATAATCACAGGGTTAATCAACACCGAATCAGAAATCCTGGAATTGATTATTCTCGGATTAATCAGGGTTGAATTCTGAATCACCTGTGTTCCTGGCGTTATAAGCACCGTGTTGTAATCACTGTAGTGGTAGGGTGAAAGCGAATAAGGCATAGTAGTGCCAGGAACCAGGGGCACGGGACTGGGAATCGGAGATCCAATAATCTGAGTAGTAGGGAGTGGTGGCTGCACTACTACTATGGGTCTGGCTTCTACCGATATCCCTGCTGATGCTACCAAGGTAACGCCTAACGTCAAGGGGGTTAGAGCGTTAGTCAGCTTGAAGCAATTTAAACGTCGAGAGAGAGATGTCTTGAGCATAGTTTCACCGGGAAAAATGTAGGGGACTGATAAAACTAACAGAATGGCTTGCTGAGAATTCGGTTCCAAACCCCAGTATTAGTTAAGCCGGCGCTTGGGGTTCTGAAGGGTAGACGGCGCTGGGTATTGAATTTAAGATAGCGCTGTTCGATAAAATTTGAAGAGTTCAAAGCATTTATAGCTCGGTCTACCAGTCGAAACGTGAGTTCAGAAAACAAGGAAAAATTCACAATTGAGTATCAGGCGGGAAAAGCCGCATTTGAATGGGGTGATTATCGTGCCGCCGTGCAACGTTTGGAAGCCGCCTGTGCGCTGATGAGTCGAAACACTCGCTTAGGGGGAGAGGCGCAAATTTGGTTAGTGACAGCTTATCAGGCAGCCGGACAAACAGAGGAGGCGATCGCTCTTTGTCAGCAACTGACTGGTCATCCCGACCCAGAAACCAGCAAGCAAGGCAAACGCTTACTCTATATTCTGCAAGCGCCTCAGCTACAGAGACCCGCAGAATGGATGACGCAGATTCCCGACTTAGCTGCCATAGGAGACAGTGAACCCAAACACCGTCGCGGTACTAACGTCGTCAAGACTAAGAGCCAGGACCCACTTGAACCCGTCGATCTCAGTCAGGTCAATACGAAAGATAATCAATTTATCTGGGTGGCTCTCATTGCCTTGGCTCTAACTGTAGGTGGATTAATTTGGTTTGGTATGTGACAGGAATGGGGAATTGGGGAATTACACTGACTGTGCACCATTCCCCATTGCTAGACGGCTTCCTAGGTATCGCCAATAAATTGAAAGGGTATCAATTGTGAGTGATTCGACGCTGGAGAAGATTTTGCAACTGGCAACTCAGCACGCTGAGGCGGCTGAGGTCTACTACCTTTCAAGCCAAGATACGCCAATTGAGTTTGAAAATAATCGCTTAAAGTCGCTCTCTACGAAAGCCCTGCAAGGTGTGGCGCTACGGGTAATGTGTAATGGGCGTATTGGATTTGCCAGTTCGACAGATTTAACGCGGTTAGATGACTTAGTTGCCGCAGCGGTGCAAACTTCAGAAATTGGTGACTTGGCTGAGTTCGAGTTTGCCAGTAACGTTCAACTAAGCGCCCCTGAAGCGAATTACATCCCACCCACTACCCAAGAATTAGTAGAAGTGGGAGGGCGTTCGATCGAGCAGGTTCATGCTTACAACCCCGATATCCTGGTAGATGTTAGCTTCCATATTCGTTCTGGCTCAGTCAAAATTGCTACGACGCACGATGTTTACGCCGAACGTAGCAGCCAAACGGTCAGTGCAAGTCTATCGGGAAATTTAGTTAAGGGTGAAGACTTTCTCCAGGCTTACAGCTCTGATGTAGTGCGCGATGGCGTTCCCGATTGCGATCGCCTACTCCAACAACTGTTGCAAAAGTACAAATGGGCGGAGCAGCAAAGTGCGATCGAGAGTGGCTCTTTCCCGGTACTATTTACTCCTAGAGCGGCGGCAGCTACCATCGGACGGCTGTTTAAGACAATTCTCTCCGGTCAAGCGGTTTTCCAAAAAGCCTCTCCCCTGGCGGGTAAAGTTGGTGAGACGCTATTTGATGAGCGTTTAACTATTTTTGAAGACCCCAGCATCGGTTCCTCGGCTTGTGATTTTGACGATGAGGGTACGCCGACAACACCCAAGGTGTTAATCGAGCGGGGTGTTGTGAAAGAATTTTATTGGGATCGTCGTTGGGCGGCTCGTGCGGGTTGCGAACCAACTGGGAATGGTTTCCGGGGCGGACTATCTCGTCCGAGTGCCAGTCTAGTTAATGGCTGTATGTCGCCGGGAAAGACTTCCACGGCTGACTTAATTGCTGGTATGGAAGAAGGGTTAATTGTCGAGCAAGTTCTCGGTGCGGGTCAATCCAATCAGCTAGCTGGGGAGTTTTCCGTAAACCTGGATTTGGGTTACAAGGTCGAAAAAGGCGAAATTGTGGGTCGGGTGAAGAATACGATGGTGGCTGGGAGTATTTTTGAGGCGTTTAAAAATCTGGTAGATTTGGGCGACAAGCCGGAATGGGTGGGTGGCGGTGCTTATTTACCCTGTCTATTGTTTGAGCAGTTGGGAGTTGCTGCCCGTCAGTAGTTAATCGGCATTCAAGTTGCTTTGGAGAGGCTGTACTTGAGCAGAGGAGGCAGGGGGAGAGGATGAGGCAATTTCAATTCCTATTTAGATTAGTTTTTGTTACAAATGACCCATAACTAACGACAAGTAATAAACGATTGAAATAAGAACGCTAGGAAGAAAAAGGGGAGGAGTTTGTGAAATTAGCTCGTTTTAATTGGCGGCAAGTGAGTCGTATGATTCAAGAGCGCTTGCGGGTTTTCTGGGTTATCTTGCTGGCGGGGGTGTTACTTTCCGGCTGCGTTCAATACGATGTCGGAGTCAATTTTCAGGGAGCGCACAAGGGTCAGTTGGTGCAGCATATCAAGCTGGAAGAACGGCTGACGAACTTTAGTACTTCCCAGGTGCAAGACTGGCTCAACAGCATTGAGCGTCGCGCAAAGCAGCTCGATGGTAAGATTAAGCGTCTTTCTAATCAGGAAATTGTTGTTACCATTCCCTTCAGTAATGGGACAGAATTGGAGTCTAAGTTTAACCAATTTTTCAACCCAGTTACTCAGAAAGATTCTCCGTCTAAGACAGCAGAAACAACGGATTTACCCAGTTTTGATTCTAAGGTTAGCCTGAATCAAGGTAACTTTATTTTCTGGGTGCGAAATCATATAAGTTATGACTTGGATTTGCGATCGCTCGGTGTTGTCTCGTCTCAGGGAAATGTGATTGTCAGTCCCGGTTCACTACTGAATTTGCAGTTTAGTTTAGAAACACCTGGGGGGGCACGCAGTATTGAGAAGGCAGAGAATGCGATCGCTCCGCAAGTCTACGACAACGGACATCAGCTAGTGTGGACGCTCCAACCCGGACAACTCAACCATCTAGAGGCAGTATTTTGGCTTCCTAGCCCCCTTGGTATTGGTACTTTTGCGATCGCGCTGTTTTTCTTGGGTGGCTTCTACTGGAAGTACAAGTCTTTTCCTTGGTCAGTAACTCAGCCTGTTGTCCCTTCTACTTTATCTAAAGCTTCGTAGTTACTGCCTAACTCTGTTCTTGACAAGGATACCCTCTCAGCCAAACAATCATAAAGTATTGCATAAGATTCTCATTAAGAAACTTCAAAACTCCAAGTTCTTGAGAATCTTGAATGGATGTGAGGTTACAAAAATGATTTCTAGAGATTTGTGGCAAGCTGGGCTGGTTAGTCCAGCTATTTTATGGGCGGCATTCGCTACTTCAGCGAGTACATTAGCATTTGAGCTGCCTACTAGAACGGTTGCAGTACAGCCTCAAGCCGCTAACTCTTCCGTGACTGCCGACTCATTGATGATTGCCTCAACCTCTCCAAACAAGCTGGAGAACTCAGCGGTTATAGATGCTGAGACACGGGTGTTAGTTGCTCAGGTGTCTAACACGGCTGATCAATCCGATGTCTTAAAACCACTCAACCCCTACAGCAACGAGAGCAGCGAGCAGTCTCTCGAGCAAGTTAAGAAAGATGATCAGTTACGGGATACTTCTGTAACTGATGCGGATGCCAGTGAGTCCAATGTTCTAGACCAAATCAACTCCTACAGCAACGAGAGCAACGATAATTCTCTTGACCAAGTCACAAATGTCACCCAGCTTAGTGATGTCCAGCCTAACGACTGGGCTTATGAAGCACTGCGTAGTTTGGTAGAGCGCTACGGCTGTATTGCTGGGTATCCAGATCGTACCTATCGCGGCAACCGAGCGCTCACTCGTTATGAATTTGCGGCTGGTCTAAATGCTTGTTTAAACCAGATTGAGCGGCTTATTACCTCTAGCACCGCTGACTTGGTTAGAAGACAGGACTTAGAAACTCTACAACGGCTGGTTCAGGAATTTCAACCCGAACTGAGAACTCTGGGTTCGCGAGTGGATAAGCTGGAAGACCGTGTCGCTTTTCTAGAAGACCATCAGTTCTCCACAA
>JALYGX010000439.1 GCA_030776905.1 Cyanobacteriota bacterium
GCTTGAGCCTGTGCCGTTTGTTGATTAGCGCCTTCAACGGCTGTGCTGTTGTTTTGAGCTGTCGTGGTTGGCTGATTGCTGCGCAGAACCCGCGTTCCATTACTGGGTTGGTTTTGAGCTGTATTTAATTGGTTTGCCGTCCGTGCCTGTCTAGAGAAGGGAAAGCGCCAGCCAATTGCTGCTCCTGTCAGAGCGGCTACTAAAACTACCCCGGCAATTAAGGGAAGAAGTCTGTTCATACCTAAATCGAGGAAACAATTATGGGTTCGTCAATCTGAAAAAATAATCAGAAATAATAGGCAATGATTTTCCAGCTTGTTCGTGTAATGGTTACTAACCAAGCTTTTATTTATCACACTTTAGTCCACCCTATCAAACATTGTCCCCAAATTCCTGACAAGTTTCCCTCCGTCTTGGGAAAGAAATATTTCTTATCGTTCTATCTATAGTTTGACAACTTTCTCACCCCCCATCCCTGATCTACGCATAGTTAGGGTAAATACTTCTGTACCACCTGCCAACCCGTAAGCGACACCCAGGCAAAACCGACAAACAGCACGAGGTTTGTCCCGACATGAACAGCACGCGCCCAAAGTCGTGTGGGACTAATTAGGATGGCGCTGCCTGCTGAAAGTAACACTAGCGCCACAACAGAGCATCCAGCAATTAAGTGTCCAGAGTGACCTAGACTGCCATAATGACCCAAAGTCCCCACCAAACCGATCGCTAGCAAAAGCAAGACCAAACCGACCATTACCCAACCTGTAATGTAGTGCGCCCTACTTAACCAATTTGGTCGTGGCTGCCTTGAATTACGCTTAGAGAACAAATTGATGCCCGTGATTCCCAGCAAGACATAAGCCAAGATAGATAAGCCCATTGACCAAGCCGCGATCTTCCATAGCCACAGAAAGGAAGGCAAATTCACACGTTTAACACTAAAAAAGGGTGTAAGAATCTTACACCTTCCATGATAAAAGTAAGGGGTTGCCAGCGATAGCAACCCCTTTTACCCTTTCAAGGTTGGAGATCAACTAAGCAAAAGCCACAACGGCTAAAGCGTCTTCGGTTAATCGAGTTTTATGATCAACTTTTTCTACACTTGATTTCTTAACGGTTTCTACACTGGGCTTACCAACTGTAGCTTCTGCCAAGGGTTTAGGAGCAGGCTTGGGTTGAGCATCGGTGTCTTCATCGACACACAAGCGATCGCAAGGGATCGTGTCTGAGAGAATAGCACTTGCCATCATACCTGTGTGAATCTCCACAAGGGCCTCTGACATGGCTTCAAACACCAAGCGCTGACCGGGAAAAACAACTCGTTCAAAATACCAGTTGGGTATATTAGTAATTCTGGCAATTTGAATATGGCTAGTGGCGTTCACATAGCAGCAAAGAATGCGATCTTTCTTATCTGATGGTAAAGGATCTAGTATTTGAGCCATGATTGCTGAGGTTTTTTACGCTAAAGCTTGTTATTACATCATTCAACCTAGCATCTGTGATCCCCATTGGCTGTAAAGGCGACTACCAATCCCATTTTCTCTCCTAATATCTACAGATAGATAGTTCGGGGGTGATTTCCTGTACTTTCGGGTTATTCGTCTTTTTGAGCAAAATTTGGGCAGGCTAAGTAAAAATACTCTGTCTATATGGCTCGATATGGCTCAGGGTCTTTAGTACTTCCCCTCAGAGGGTCTTTACTTCTTCCCCAAAAAAATACCACAGAGTTGAGTGAAGTCGGTAATCTTGTTAAAGTTAAGTTATGTGAAAAATACGTTCAGAATTCCTAGGAACGCGATCGCTGGTGCGATGGGCAGTAGAAACGGCTGAAACGCCCAAGGGTTGCGGTGATGGGTAAGCTTGACCTTGATGAGGTGAAGGTTTCTCAAACTTCCGATTCTAAGCAAGAGACTTATAAACAAGAAAATCCTTAATGTAAAGTCCGCAATGCAAAAAATTCTTTATGTTCGCCTTCCCTGCAATCCCATCTTTCCCATAGGTGTTGTATACCTATCTGACCACGTTCATAAGCTATTCCCAGAGGTCGAGCAACGCATTTTTGACTTGGGAACCGTGCCTCCCCTAGATTTTTCAAGGGCACTAGACGCTTGCGTGGACGAGTTTCAACCGACGCTGCTGGTGTTCTCCTGGCGCGACATCCAAATTTATGCACCTGTCGGCGGTAGAGGTGGCAACCCTCTGCAAAATGCTTTCGAGTTTTACTATGCTCGCAATCCTTTTGTCAAGCTACGGGGAGCCTTGGGAGGTCTGCGTCTAGCCGCTTCCTACTATACAGAACTCTGGCGCAACCAGGGGTTGATTACACGGGGGCTAAAACTTGCCCAAAAGTATAATCCAGACGCCCGCGCCGTTGTAGGGGGTGGGGCAGTGAGTGTTTTCTATGAGCAGTTGGGGAATAAGCTACCTGCTGGAACCATCGTTTCCGTTGGTGAAGGAGAAGCACTATTAGAAAAAATGCTGCGAGGTCAAGACTTTCGCAATGAGCGGTGTTATGTGGTGGGCGAGACAACACCACGCGATCGCATGATTCACGAGTGGCCGACTCCCATCGAAAAAAGCGCTTGTAACTACGACTATATCGAAAGCATCTGGCCTGAGTTTCAATACTACCTACAAGACCAAGATTTTTACATCGGAGTCCAAACCAAGCGAGGTTGCCCACACAACTGCTGCTACTGCGTCTATACAGTAGTCGAAGGCAAACAAGTGCGAATTAACCCAGCCGATGAAGTGGTCGCTGAGATTCGTCAACTCTACGACCGAGGCATCCGTAACTTCTGGTTCACCGATGCTCAGTTTATCCCGGCGCGTAAGTTCATTGACGATGCCATCGAACTGTTGCAAAAAATCGTTGACTCCGGCATGACCGACATTCACTGGGCAGCCTACATCCGGGCAGACAATCTCACCCCCGAATTATGCGACCTGATGGTGAAAACCAGGATGAATTACTTTGAAATCGGTATCACCAGCGGTTCCCAGGAACTGGTGCGGAAAATGCGGATGGGTTACAACCTGCGCACCGTTTTGGAAAACTGTCGCGATTTAAAAGCGGCTGGCTTCAATGACCTGGTATCTGTCAATTACTCCTTTAATGTAATAGACGAGCGACCGGAAACAATTCGCCAGACGATCGCTTATCACCGAGAGTTAGAGCGCATCTTTGGTGCCGATAAAGTCGAGCCTGCCATCTTCTTCATCGGTCTGCAACCGCACACTCACTTGGAAGAGTACGCTTTCGAGAATAACATCATCAATCGGGACTATGACCCGATGAGTTTGATGCCTTGGACGGCGAAGAAACTTCTCTGGAATCCAGAACCCCTAGGTTCCTTCTTTGGTGAAGTTTGTCTCCAAGCTTGGCGGCAAAACCCCAATGACTTTGGGCGGGAAGTCATGAAAATTCTTGAAGAAAGACTGGGTTGTGCTGAGTTAGAGGAAGCGCTGGCTGCGCCTATCGAAACCAAGCCCAAACAACTCGCTACCGTAGGGTAGGAGAATAGGCAACGACCCAGGGTTGCCCATACAATAACTGGAAAACCAAGCTCTTCTTTATAACAGTTCTCTTTTCTTGGTGTCTTTGCGGTTCATTTAATAACGCCCAACCATGCTGGAAGGTTCAATTTTACAAAAGTTAGAAGCAGCCCATCGAGGCAGTAAACGACCTCTGAATTTTGGGGTGTATTACAAAAACACACTGGTTGCTCTGTGCCACGCTTTGGAAGACTTCATTTTGGAGTCAGACAGTGCCCCCTTGATGATGACAGCTTTCCAGCGGGGCAAGTGGTACTTGCAAGAAGCGGATCGCTATGCAGAGTTAGCACAGAAGTCATCTCAAGTGGTGATTATGGCGGCTCCCGATGCGGGTTTTGCCGAACATCCCACCAGTCAGCGGTCGAATGTTGCCTTAGTGAGTCTGGAACCGACCGATCCAGTCGCTCAAGAGTGGCACTTGATAATTCTGTCGGAAACATACACGGCAATGGTATTATGTCAAGAGTTATCCGCGCTGGATTATGGGGCTAAAGGGCCGCCAGAGAACGACCCAGAGCGCAAATTCTACGGCTTCTGGACATTCGAGCCAGAGTTGGTACAGGAGACAATGGAGTTAGCGATCGCTCATAGTGGTCGTTACGATCCGGAGTTGCAACAAGCGTTAAGGGCACAAGTCGAGAAGATTACGGCGGCTTTTGGCACAAAGCAGCGAGATGACATGAGCGTTGTGGTGTCGCGGGTGGTGGATTATCTGCAACACAGTCACGACGATTTATCCCATATTGGGGAGACTGAACTGTTTGCCTCACCCATACAAGAACAAGCTTTGGATGACAACCTGCTGTCTAGCGAGATGCAGGCATTCTTACGCATGGCGCAGCTAATCGACCAAACCAATCCGACCAACCCAATGGCGGCAGCGGAGGTGGCAGCGATGTCAGAGGCGATGGGGCAGCTATTGGATTTACCAGCTTGGCAGCTCAAGCGTCTGCGTCTTGCGGGTTTGCTGCACGGGTTGGGTTCTTCGTTGGTGACGGCGGTTCACGCCCAAGATGAAGCTCCCAGTTGCCCTCTAATGCCGGGAGTGCAAGCATTGCGGGCGATGCCACAGCTCCGGGCGATCGCTCAAATCCTGACTCACCAAACCGAGAAGTGGGACGGCACGGGTATCCCGGCAGCGTTAGCCTATGATGCCATTCCTTTAGAGTCGAGAATCCTGGGGTTAATTACAGACTTTCAGTGGCGTGTTAGACAAATACAGACTGAGGAAGAGAAGGATAAGCCAACCCTCAGTCGGGAAGAGTCGATGTCCAAAGCGTTAGCTGAATGTCAAGAACTCTCAGGCGAGGCATTTGACCCCAAACTCGTGGAAGCCCTGACTTTGTTGGTGATGGGAATGCAACAAGGCATGAGCTTGCAGGCAAATCAACCAAAGATTGCGGCGGGGATGTGGTTGCTCGACTCTCCTGCTAGTGAAGAGGCGCAACTGGGTGTTTCGAGCAGACAGGCTTAAGGGGCTAAGGAAAAGAGATGGAAATTGATGCAATTCGGGCGGGTAAACTCAAGCAACTGGCGGGAGCAGATTTAGAAGATGAAGACCTTTCTGGCTGCCAACTAGAGCGGATTAACCTGGCAGGTGCGACTCTAGTGGGGACAAATTTTTCTGGCTCTAATCTGAATGGCGCAAAACTAGATGGTGCTAACCTCGTAGGTGCGCAACTGCCGTCGGCTGACTTGCGGGCGAACTTCTTAGGAGCCAATTTGATGCAAGCTAACTTGACGGGGGCTGACTTGCGCGGCAGCAACCTCCGAGGCGCTAATTTGATGGGAGCAAAGCTTTCTCTGGCGTCTTTTACAGGTGCGTTTTTGAGTGGTGCAAATCTCATGGGTGTTAACTTGCAGGGTGTTGACCTGCGGGGGGCTGATTTGCGTGGCGCTAATCTTAACGGTGCCAATCTCAAAGGGGCAGACCTCTCTCAAGCTGATTTACAAGGAGCGAGTTTGAGCGAAACCAACTTGGAGGAAGCCGACTTGCGGGGCGCGAATCTGGCAGGCACGAATTTATCGAGGGCGAATCTACTCTGTGCTGAGTTGGAGGGAGCTAATTTGGAGGGCGTCAGTCTAGCTCAAGCTTGTCTAGTGGGTACATCCCATGCGAAAGTAGCCCAGCCACTGGAACAGGTAAAAATCCCGTTGAAGATTGCTGAGATCGAGCATATATCTCAAAAATCTGAGTAGGTTCTAAGGTGGGTAGTACCCACCTTAATCACTGGTGTGAGGCGGGCTTCTTGCCCGCTTCACCTATGTATGAGGAAGGAAACTACTTGAGAGCTGGCTTCACGTCAGCAACGGCGCGTTTAATTTCTAACATCAACATCCCCTGCTTGGCAGTCTTACCAGCCAAGACAAGAAACACCGCATCCTCACCACAATTGGTCAAAAC
>JALYGX010000440.1 GCA_030776905.1 Cyanobacteriota bacterium
ACATCGCTTCTACCTGTTGAGTAAAGGCAGTGGCATTCATGCAGATACCGTTTGAACTTGTTTAGTTAGAGTTAAGCAAGCAACTGTTTCGATTAACTCGTCGATGTCGAAAGGTTTGGATAAGTGCGTAAAAAAGAATTACACATAGCTATGAAATACCTCGTTTTAGTGCCAAGAGCGTTGGCAAATTAAGCCGATAACATTCGCTTACAGTTCCTTGCACAGGCAAATGCAATCAATTCTTTATCAGATGATTAGCTCTTTAGCCGAGAGACTGAGAAGCTCTTTAAGGCAGTTAGTTGAAGAACAGCAACCAGCAGCGTGCAATGCTCGATTGATTAGTCTAATTGCCAATCTTTAGTTAGCATAATACCCACAGGGAGCGAGATTCAGTACCATTTCGTACTGAATCGACTTGATACTTGCTGCCCTCCGGAACAGCACCCGGATGTCAGAAAAGCGATCGCTTTTCACCGCCATCTTTTATCCATCTCAATAACTGTAGGGTGGGTACGGCTAGGACGACGGCAGAATTCGAGTTGCAATTCTGTTCACAGCCGTGCCCACCTTACTTGCAAAAGCCTTGTTGCAAATGGTACAAGATGTCGGCCTACTCTACAGTTTAGAAACAGCAGGGCAATTGTTCAGATACCATCGCCAAGGCAAATCCGCTCCTTTTTTCAAGCCAATTCGGGTGGTTTGGATTAAGTCGGGGAGAAATTGCGGCTGCCGATGTTCCAACCACAAGGGTTCACCCAGTTGCAAGACTTGAGCATTCAAACTACGGTCAATTTGCAAGACGTTACAAAGCTTACCCGGACCTGCTGCAATTCGATAGGATTTTGAGCCAGTAGGCGGATTAACCCAACTGGGTACAGACTCTAACTGCAAAGCACGAATCAAAACCGCACTAGGAACTTCGTCTCGGTCTGTAACAATATTCAAACAGTAGTAAAGACCATAAATTAAGTAAACATAGCTGTGCCCCGCAGGACCAAACATGGCGTCGTTACGCTGTGTGCGACGGCGATACCCATGACAGGCTGGATCGTCAGGTCCATAGGCTTCAGTCTCCACAATAGTGCCCCGCAAAATGCTGCCATCGCTAAACTGGCGCACTAATGTACAACCAACCAAGTCAGGTGACACTTCGGTAGATGGACGGGCAAGCCAGTTCGGTTCTACAATTTGAGCAGCTGTATGAAAATTCATCATCAAATATCCCTAAATTCCCATTCAGGTCATTTAGATAGGAGGTTAGTACAAGGAATGGATGTCAAACTAGTTTTAGTAGGATTAACAATTGTTTTTACCGTTTTAGCCCTGTTTTTTGGCACTAAGAACGGATTTTACGATTCAGATAACTATCACGGTAACGGTTCTGCTCACTAAAATCGCTTATCTAGTTCAGCCATCAGCCAATAGCTCTCAGCCCTTAGCTGTCTCTAGTGTGTAGTCACTCACTTTCTACATAACAGATAGCCACCTAAAAGCTGAATGCTAAGGGCTGATTATTGCTGACTATTCTTTGACAGCTCATGAGCAATCAACGCCCATTGGCATCCTATGCTGAAGACGATCGATTAGCCTGTTTCCCTTATGGCGTTGGTCATGGCGCGGAGGGAGTTTGTTTACTAGTACAAATGGGACCACACCGCATCCTTCTGGACTGTGGTCTAGCAGACATTAACGCTCTACAAGCCGAAGCCAAGCCCCCGGCTGACTTAGTACTATGCAGTCATGCCCACAGCGACCACGCTCAGGGATTATTGGCGCTCCACGAAACTTTTCCGCAGTTGCCGATCTACGCGAGTGAGGTGACAACTCAGTTGTTGCCCCTAAACTGGTCGGGATTGTCAGCTAAGGATATACCAACATTCTGTAACGCCTTGCCTTGGCGATCGCCTGTTGAATTCCGCGACGGACTGGTAGCGGAGTTGTTTCCGGCTGGACACTTACCTGGGGCAGCGGCTTTTTTGCTTACGTACACCGCGCCAGGACGAACGTATCGGCTGCTTTATACGGGTGACTTTTTTCTATCTAATTCCCGCCTAGTGGAGGGATTGTCGATTGAAGCCTTGAGGGGTACACATCCCGATGTGCTGATTCTGGAAGGGAGTTACGGCACGGCACGACATCCTCATCGACGACAACAGGAAAATCAGTTAGTGGAGCGTATCGATCGCGCGATCGCTGATCGATATTCCGTTCTGCTACCAGTGCCGACCTTGGGTTTAGGTCAAGAAATCCTGATGCTCCTACGGAGTCATCACCACTTCACAGGACGCAACCTGGATATTTGGGTCGATGATACCGTAGCGTCCGGGTGTGACACCTACCTAGAACTCTTGCCTCACTTTCCGACTTCCGTACAAAACTTTGCCCGACATCAACCTTTGTTTTGGGATGAGCGAGTGCGTCCTCGCGTGCGTCGGCTGAGTTCTGCACCGTCCCATTCCCTCGGTCAGTCTCCCTGTATTGTCCTCACGGATGAAATGACTGACTTGAGCAAGTACTGGCATCCAGAGGCTGATCTTCGGCTGGTTCTACAACCGGAACGCCTGAAATATCCCCTTTACACGAACTTCTCTGGAGTCACTGGGGTTGAAACCTATCTACTTGCCCAACATGGCGATTGTTTAGGAACCACCCAATTAATTCATAATCTCCGACCTCAGCACGTCGTTTTTGTCCACGGTTCTCCGACTTATCTATCCGATTTAACTGGATTAGAAGAGTTGCAAAATCGCTATCACCTGCATTCCCCAGCAGCAGGAACCCTGGTAGAACTGCCAATTGGCGAGACGTTTATGCAACCAGCAGCACCAGTGGAAACCAATTATGAAGGTGAGCTGACTGAGTTGGGAACTGTGGTCACAATAACCCTGCCAGAAGCGATCGCGGCTGACCCCCGCTGGCAAGATTTTGCTGATACTGGTCTTGTGGAAGCCCGTTGGCAGGGAGAAGAATTAGTGTTGCGCGGATTGTCGCAACGAGAATTACTTCAGACAAGTGGCAATGCCAAGATGCCAATGAATATCGACTGCTGCGGCAACTGTCGTCATCAGCGAGGTCAGCGCTGCTGGAATCCAGCTTCTCCCTTGTATGGTTTTAAAGTAACGCCAGAGGGGTACTGTCCCGTCTTTGAACCCACTGAACCCCCTCTGGAGAATTAACTTCTTTAGTCATTCGTTCTTAGTCATTAGCCTTTACTGCTTGGCTACTCAAAACCAGGTTTTTGAACAGCAATTAGCAAATGACCAATGACCAATGACTAATCTTGATTTGAGTCTTGGGAACGTGGATGAATTTGCTCGGCTTCCGGGCACTCATCAGAAACCAAGGGTTCCACATGTCCTCTGGATACTGAAGCCAGTTTTTGAGTTACGGAACCAATACTTTCCAGGCGAACCATTTCTTCCCAGGAACTGACTTCGTCTTCTTCATCGGTTTCGTAACGGATGGTAACTAAATCGCCTTCAATATCGACTATGCGGGCGCGTTCAATCCAACGTTGCTGATCCCGCAAGAAAACACACACCTCACGACCATCGCAACACAATTGATAAATCTTGCGGTGTAGCATATTATTCGCTTCTCCTGAGTTGATAACTCTTCAATACTTTCCAAGCAAGCGGCTCCTCTTCCAGCCACAAAGCTTGCTTGTGGACTTGACGTGGGGTTAACTTTATGCAACTCTCCTTCGTCAAATGTTAGATGCCTCCACGATCTGTCCCCTTTAATCCTTAAAAGTTTAGCTTGCATTAGCGACTATCTTGAGAGTGAGTTTAAAGTATCTGCAACGGTTCTAAGCAACCGTTAATATCCTCATTCAAGTGCATAAGCCTTTAAGAAACATCGCAGTAAGGCAATGGTGGAGAGCAATTTGCCCTGTAAGCTAGTTGGGGACTTTCCGTAAATTGTCATCGGCAGGGAGCCGAGGCAAGAAAAAGCAAAAGTGATTTCCGCCATTGCGACTAGCGCACTTTTTCCAGGTAAATATCCTGGTTAGCTAAGGGTATATAAAGTGTCTGAAGTGTCAGACACTGCTATTGTGACATACTCCCTGGTTTATCGGCTTAAGGCAAAGGTAGGGACTTCCGATTCAATCGGATGTAATCGCCTAATTGGTAGTAGGAGCAACCTTGCTTAAAGCGGCCTGCCATAAACGAGAGGGTGTTTGCAAAGTAAAAAATGTTACATTCTGACACGATCCGAACAGTGATTTTTTTGTGAAGGCTGGGATGTCATCGCCAGTCTTGGAAGTAGCAAATTGTTTTTTTTGTAAGTAGAGCGTAATCCATATTATCTCTTTGGAGAGGTTGACATTATGTTTAAAGTATTTATTTTTTTTGGAATGAAACTACTTCTTCATTTTGGAATATACCAGACTGGTTGGGAAAATGTGTTAGATAAAGCTTGAGAAAACAAAAAGCTTTCCTCTTCTGACTCGATCGCACGGAAGTCTTCGGAATAAAGAAGGTGGTAAGCTAGGACTACAGCGCTGAAAACAGCAGTGCCGCCGCGAGTAGTTTCAATCTGGGGTGTAGGGTAATAGAACAGGTAGTCAAAAACTAAAGTCTGGATAGAACAGTTGCCAACACGTCTTCAGTTGAATAACCAGGCTAAAAAATTGCGGTAAATGTTCCTATACTAAACATCGCAGACGGCGCAAAAACCAACGGCTTCCTCAACTCGGTCAGACTATTCGACCAGGGCGTTAACTCGCTACATGGCAATTACTATTCAGCAATTATTCCAATTCAAACAACAGGGGCGTCCAATAGTGGCGCTGACAGCTTGGGATTATGCGATCGCCCAGCTATTAGATGCGGCTGGAGTGGATTTAATCCTAGTGGGAGATTCCCTAGCAATGGTGACGCTAGGCTACCCAACAACGCTGCCCGTAACTTTGGAGGAGATGCTGCACCATGCCAAAGCCGTGCGTCGAGGTGTTAAACGGGCTTTAATCGTGTGCGATTTGCCGTTTTTAAGTTATCAGGAAAGTCCGCAGCAAGCCATGCACTCGGCGGGTCTAGCTTTAAAGGAAACTGGGGCACAAGCGGTAAAGTTGGAAGGAGGATATCCAGCTATAGCAGAAACCGTGGCACGCCTGACGACGGCTGGAATTCCAGTAATGGGTCATGTAGGTCTGACGCCGCAGTCAGTTCATCAGTTAGGTTACCGAAAGCAAGGTAAGACAGCAGACGATAGCGAGCGAATTTTTCAAGAAGCGATCGCCTTATCTGATGCTGGGGCTTTTGCCATTGTTTTAGAACACATCCCAGATGATTTAGCGCGGCGGATTACGCAAAAGCTACCGATTCCTACAATTGGCATTGGTGCGGGAGGGCACTGCGATGGACAGGTGCTAGTTACATCAGACTTACTAGGACTTTCAGAACGGCAGCCCCCCTTTGCCAAGTCTTATGTAAATTTGCGGCAAGTCATTACCCAGGCGGTGCAGCACTACAGCACTGAGGTGCGGGAGCGACAATTTCCGGAAGGGGAGTAGTGTTGAAAAAAAGCCCTTCAGATAGCTTCGCTTTAATACTGCTGAGTGAGCCATATGACGCTTATCATAGTACTTCAGGCTTGACGCTTAAAATTTCGTATTCTCAAGCCCAAGTTAACTGATCGGCAACTATGCGAACTTATTATTGCGGCGAAGTAAGGAAAGAACAGATTGGAGAGACAGTAACCCTGTGTGGATGGGTAGACCGTCGCCGCGACCACGGGGGTGTGATTTTTTTAGATTTACGTGACCGCACTGGCATTATCCAAATTGTCAGCGACCCTCAGCGTACTCCCGACTCCTATAAAGATGCAGAAACCCTGCGCAATGAATACGTCGTTCAAATTACGGGTCGAGTCACGGCGCGTCCAGAAGATTCGCTCAATCCCAAGCTGCCGACGGGCGAAGTAGAAATTTACGCCGACAAGATTGAACTGCTCAATGCTGTCCGTAAGCAGCTACCCTTTCAGGTTTCAAGTGCTGACACTGAGACAGTCCGAGAAGACTTGCGGCTGAAATATCGGTATTTAGACTTAAGACGCGATCGCATGAGCAAAAACCTCCAATTGCGTCACCAAGTCGTCAAAGCCGTCCGTCGCTACTTAGAAGACGAGGAAAACTTCATGGAAGTAGAAACCCCTATCCTGACCCGGTCTACTCCTGAAGGCGCAAGAGACTACCTCGTGCCGTCCCGCGTCAATCCGGCTCAGTGGTACGCCTTACCGCAATCGCCGCAACTGTTCAAACAACTGCTAATGGTATCGGGCTTTGACCGTTACTACCAGATTGCTCGTTGCTTTCGGGATGAAGACTTACGGGCTGACCGACAACCCGATTTTACCCAGATAGACATGGAAATGAGCTTCATGTCTCAAGACGAAATTATCGAACTCAATGAAGGGTTAGTTTGTCACATCTTCAAAAGTGTTAAAGGAATTGACCTGCCGCGCCCTTTCCCACGCCTTACTTATGCCGAAGCGATGGAACGCTACGGTAGTGATAAACCCGATACGCGCTTTGGTTTAGAACTGGTTAACGTTTCCGATTTACTCAAAGAGTCTGGATTTAAGGTATTTTCAGGAGCGATCGCATCGGGTGGCGTAGTCAAAGTTTTACCCATTCCTGGGGGGAACGAAGCCATCTCTAATATGCGGATTAAACCCGGTGGCGACTTATTCAAAGAAGCCAGTGAAGCTGGGGCAAAAGGTCTTGCCTACATTCGAGTTCGAGAAAATGGCGAAATCGACACTATTTCTGCCATCAAAGACAACCTAACAGAGGCACAAAAACAAGAACTATTAAGTCGCACAGGTGCAACAGCAGGAACACTACTCCTTTTTGCGGCTGATTCAGCTAATACCGTCAACAAGACTCTAGATAGACTGCGCTTAGTAATTGGTTCTCAACTCGGATTAATTGACCCAGAAAAGAACAACTTGCTCTGGGTGACTGAATTCCCAATGTTTGAGTGGAATGCTGACGAAAAGCGACTGGATGCACTGCATCACCCCTTTACAGCACCTCATCCCGATGATTTAGATGATCTGAAAACCGCACGGGCGCAAGCTTATGACTTGGTTTTCAACGGTTTTGAAATTGTTAGTGGAAGTCTGCGGATTTACCAACCCGAACTCCAACAACGAGTGTTTGAAACCATTGGCTTATCTCCAGAGGAAGCTCATAATAAGTTTGGGTTTTTACTAGAAGCATTTGAGTATGGCACGCCGCCTCATGGTGGACTGGCTTACGGTTTAGATCGATTGGTAATGCTACTAGCTAGAGAAGATTCAATTCGAGATGTCATCGCTTTCCCGAAAACACAACAAGCACGCTGTTTGTTAACGGATGCTCCTGCTGGTGTGGATGCAAAGCAGTTGAAGGAATTGCAAGTGGCTTCTACTTACAAACCAAAAACCTGACAAACATACCGTAGCTCGTTGATTGAATCATTTCAAAAAATCTCTCTCTACCCCTCTCCCACAAGGAGAGGGAAATCTACCTATATCCTGAGATATAAGTCTTATAGTAGGGGATAAAACTTTGCAAAGACTTTAAAATCTTAACTATTAGCTTGCTGTCCTATCACTTACCCCTGATTTCTAAGCGGGGGCAATCTCTAGGATTTTTTGACAAACACAAGAAAAGCCCCTAGAGCGCATGAACTAGGAGCTTGTTGTCCTATCGTTAGCAATGCCCTCATTACTTTGGACTTGCCTTGATTTGAATCTACCACTGTAGTTAGAGATAATCCTCTATCTAGAGGCATCGTCCTTGAGGTATAGAGGAAAGATTTTACTAAATAACATTCATGAAGCAGTTAGCGTTACAGATTCTTTCAAATCTGAGAATAAGAACTGAAAGTTAAGAAAAAATCTTTATAAAAAAACTGGGTAGCTTCAAAAACTACCCAGAAAATTTCTGGAGGCAAACCAGTGACGGAAGTCTCCAAAAATGGAATAAATTAAGCGGTTACAGCATTCTTGGTTACAGCGCTCAACTCACCTTTAGCATACTTAGCAGCAAAGTCATCCAAACTCATCTGCTTAATCTTGCTGGCGTTTCCGGCAGTACCAAACTGTTGGTAACGCTCCAGGCAAACCTTCTTCATGTACTTGATAGAAGGCTTCATGAAGTGACGGGGGTCAAAGTTTGATGGGTCTTTTGCCGCCGCTTCGCGAATCGCCGCCGTGATTGCCAAGCGGTTGTCGGTGTCGATATTGACTTTACGCACACCACTCTTAATGCCCTTTTGAATTTCTTCAACAGGTACACCGTAGGTTTCAGGAATTGCACCACCGTACTGGTTGATAATTGCAATCAAGTCTTCCGGTACAGAGGAGGAACCATGCATCACCAAGTGGGTGTTCGGCAGACGGCGGTGAATTTCTTCAATCCGGCTGATAGCAAGAATTTCCCCAGTGGGTTTGCGAGTAAACTTGTAAGCACCGTGGCTGGTGCCAATGGCGACTGCCAACGCATCTACACCAGTCTTCTCAACAAAGTCAACGGCTTCGTCAGGGTCGGTTAATAGTTGGTCGTGGGAGAGAGTCCCTTCAAAACCATGACCGTCTTCCGCTTCACCTGCACCAGTTTCCAGAGAACCCAGGCAACCGAGTTCGCCTTCAACGCTAGCGCCTACTGCGTGGGCGACTTCTACAACTTTACGAGTAACTTCAACGTTGTACTCGTAGCTGGATGGAGTCTTGGCATCTGCCTCCAGTGAGCCGTCCATCATGACGCTGGTAAAGCCATTACGAATCGCTGAGTAGCAGGTTGCTGGGCTATTGCCGTGGTCTTGGTGCATAGCAATAGGCAGATGGGGGTAGGTTTCCATAGCTGCCAGAATCAGATGGCGAAGGAAAATTTCCCCAGCATAGGTGCGAGCACCGCGAGAGGCTTGTAAAATTACTGGGCTATCTGCCTCATGAGCAGCCTGCATGATCGACTGGATCTGCTCCATATTGTTGACGTTATAAGCTGGAATGCCGTAGCCGTTCTCAGCCGCATGATCCAACAGCAGCCGCATGGGTACAAGCGCCATATGTAGTCCTCCTAACTTCTGGTTTGTTGTGAGCTATTTGTTTTCAGAAAAACGTAATTCTTAGGATAATCTTAAGATATTTTATCAATTTATAGGAAATTATCTCTAGCGAATTCTAAAATAAGCCTTGTTTATAAGCTTAATAATTGTTATCTATTGGTTTAAATGGGTCGCCCGGGGCTCGAACCCGGAGCAAATCGGTTAAAAGCCGAGTACTCTACCATTGAGTTAGCGACCCAAGAATTAGCGAATTAACACGCCATTTCCAAAGATAGCAAAGGTTTCTAGAAATGTCGAGAGGCAATTACAAAAATGTTGTGGTTAGACGGACAGATGCCTCATAACTCGCTCCTGGAGCCAATTGGGTGAGATGTTCTCCGGTATTGAGAGCGTTCCGGGCGGCACTCCAGGGTTCCAGGCAATAATAATCCTTGCCTTTCACTGTCCAAAAAACCAAGGTGGAGTAGATGTCACTGTAGCTGAGCGTGATTTTTAACCGCCGTCCTGCGTCAGTGACGCTAGCAGAGGTGTCAGTTAACTGCCGGAAACCAACATCAATTTCATCGCCAGTCAAATCGAAGGTGCGGTCAAAGGGATGAGTTTCTTTCGTAATCTGATCTTGATACTCAGATGAGGGAATTTCATACTCAAGCTGGGTTTTGTCAGAGGTAAAGAAGTAAGGATGCAGACCTGTGGAAAAGGGCATTGGCTCGGCTGAATGGTTCGTGTAGCGTTGTTGAATCTCTAATGTATTGCCTTTGAGCTGGTAAGTGAAGGTAAGCTGGAAGTCGAAGGGATAAACACGGCGGGTCTGGTCGTTGCTGTTGAGGACGAGAGTCAGGCTAACCAGGCCGTTCGTTACTTGGTCGCTGACTTCCCAAGGTAGGTCGCGGGCAAAGCCATGCTGTTTGAGCGTGTAATTTTGCCCTTGGTGGGTGTAGGTGTTATCAGGTAAGTTGCCGCAGATCGGGAAGAGGATGGGGATACCACCCCGGACGCTCAACTTAGGGTCAGCAAAGCGTTCGGTGTCAAGGTAGAGAATGTCCTGACCTTGGAGACTCCAACTCGTGATGATGCCACCCCGTTCGGGAACGACTTCGAGGCGAGACTGAGCGTTTTGATCAGTGAGGATATAGGTTTTGTACTGCTGCTGCTGCTTAAGTGCGATCGCAAACACAGGCGTCTTTCTCCCTTGAAAAGCTGCTGTTGATTAGCTGCACCAGAACTTTAACAAACTCTTATCTAAAACCTCTCTAAGATTCACAAATCCTTAATGGTAAATTTCCTATCTTGTGTATTAAGAACTAAAGTTATGGCTTTTAGACAAAGGCTCAGACTCTATAAGCGTTTACTCCTAAAAACCGCCTTGGTGCCTACAGTTTACCCAATATCCACCGGTCTGTGATTTGTATCACTTTGTAAAGTGCTGGAAATCACTATTTTTTATTGACCTAAATCATTAGCTTGGAGTGGAAAAAAGCGGATATTAAGCAAAATCCCTTAAAAAGACGCTCTGGGTTCATGATTCGCACGCTTGTACAATCAGCTTTTGAAACGGGTTGCCTTAGTGTGGCTTCTGAAGGTTTAATTCGTCAGGTGTTGGACATGAAGGGTTATGAAGCATCAGATTTAGAAGCTCTTTCAGCTCTTTATGAAGCTGTAAAGTCTGGTCAAATCGAGCGAGAGGCTCCTGGGAATAGTGCGATCAGTTTGATGAATAACGCTCGTTAAAAGGCTCGGAACACGGCTGGGAAAGTTGGTCGTGTTCGATACCATTTTGCAACGCCGAATATCTTGAGACGCTATCGCATTCATGGCTGGGGAATCTCAAGGTTGAGAACCAACTGCCTCAGAAATCGATGTTAATCCCTGTTCCTTCAACTTGTGCAGCAACCCCTCTAGAATTCGCCGCACCATCCACGGACCTTCGTAAACCCAGCCCGTATAAACCTGAATTACACTAGCACCCGCCGTAATCTTCTCCCAGGCATCCTCAGGGGTGAAAATGCCTCCCACACCAATAATCGGCAATTTCCCTTGAGTTTCCTGATAAATAAAGCGAATTACCTCTGTTGAACGTTGACGTAGTGGTGCGCCACTAATACCACCAGCTTCTTCACTCACTGATTTCCCGGTTGCTTCAATCCGCTGAGTTTTGAGGATATCCCGGCGGATCGTGGTATTGGTAGCAACGATTCCCGCTAGCTGATAAGTTTGGGCGAGCTTGAGGACATCTGCGATCGCTTCCCATTCCAAATCTGGAGCAATCTTCACCAGAATTGGCTTGCGTCCCTGGTTTTCCTGTTGCAGAGCTTCCACAATCTGACTTAACTGAGCTGCATCCTGAAGCGATCGCAATCCTGGTGTATTCGGCGAGCTAACGTTAACAACAAAATAATCACCCAAATCCTTCAACAAGCGAAAACTTCCTAAATAATCAGCCGCCGCTTCTTCAAGGGGTGTTACCTTAGATTTACCGAGATTGATGCCAAGGGGCACGGATCGGGGACAGCCCGCTCTTTGCGACAACCTAGTAGCTAGAGCCTCGGCACCGCGATTATTAAATCCCATGCGGTTCAAGGCAGCTTGGTCTTGAGCTAAACGAAATAAGCGAGGACGGGGATTTCCTGGCTGCGCCTGAAACGTCACCGTACCCAGTTCAGCAAAGCCAAAGCCAAGACTACCCCAGATACT
>JALYGX010000441.1 GCA_030776905.1 Cyanobacteriota bacterium
CTCTGGGGGTCAGTGGCAGAAAATCGCTCTGTCGCGAGCCTTTATGCGAACGGGTGCAGACATCTTGGTGTTAGATGAACCAACGGCGGCAATGGATGCAGAGGCAGAGGTGCAGATTTTTGACCACTTTCGCACCATTACCCAGAATCAAATGGTCGTCTTAATTTCCCACCGCTTCTCTACCGTGCGGATGGCTGACAAAATTGTGGTTATGGCAGGCGGAGAACTCATTGAGCAGGGAACTCACGAGGAGTTGTTAAAGCTTGCAGGACGCTACGCTCGGCTTTTTTCAATTCAGGCGGCAGGATATCAATAGGATGCCAGGTGAGGAAAGTTAAGAATTCAGAGTTCTCAATTCATGCAAAAGTTACAGACAATGAACCAGTCGGCTCGTGGAACAAAGAATCCCACGTCCTTTTAGACGTGGGAGTGTCAAGATAGGTTGCTTAGTTTAATAAGGGCGCTATCCTAAGCAGGACTTTTGGATAAATCTACTGGTTTCTCAATTCAATTGTTCTCCCGTTAAGGTCTTGATGAGGTCTGGCATTGACTTGAAAAATGTTTGTAAAGGCGTCAATCTGTGCTTGAGATGCTGTAATTGGATTCTTTAAAACAATCCACTTGACTCCTTCACTACAAGGTGGCGTTGTTAGAGAACCTTGATAGCCGTAGTAAGACCTGTTAGCTGGGAGAAAATTACTAGCATTGATAGTACCCATGGCCGTCTTGGTTCCTTCCTCTTTGGGCATGCTAGCAAAAACGGTCTGTAGGTCATTATTAATAGCACCGTTTTCGATCATGACGCCAACCACTGCCAATTTACCTTGCGAATTTTGGTGAACCAAGTGTAGCTCCAGTGCCGCTGCTTCACCGTCTATCTTGTGTTCGCTATCAGTATGTAAGTGAAACTGAACTAACTGGTACGTTTCCCCATCAACTGTCATTGTGGAGGTGCCTGATGGGTACGGGTAATTCACTTGAATTGTGTGACCGTTATTTTGAACCACAAAATTAGTTAGCGATTGATAATTAAACTGAATGTTAGCAGGAGTTAGGATGCTACCAGCAACGTTACCAAGGGAGGATGTTTTTATATCGATAGGAGATTGCTGAGTCCCACTTTCACAAATCGCCCAGTTTGTGCTTAATTCATTCCAATTTGTTGGATTTGTATAACCACCATAACTAAATTCAGGTTCAGCTTGTGAGGGTTTAATGTCCGAGAGGAGTCCGAGAGGAACAGCCGAAATACAAGATATAACTGAAGCGAAAATTCCAGTCAAAGCGACAGGTAGTTTCTTAGGAGTGAACTTCATGTTTATTTTAACCAGCTAATGGGTGAACAATACGAAGAGCAATATTCTTTCTTGCAAGTCCTTATTTTTAGGATAGGGTTATCCGTTACAAAAGTAAATAGCTTTCTCATAAATAATAACTATCATTCTTATAGATGCATCGCTTCAATTAGGGGAAGGGAGAGAATACACGAGTTAATGCATTCCGATACTCAACTACTCCCTCGCCACAGTGCCAAACAGGTGAGGGAGAATGGGAAGCAATATTACGTTGATAGCCAGGGTGCTAAACTCCCAAGCGTCACGACAATTCTCAATGCCACTAAACCACAAGAGGATAGAGAGAGGCTCCTCAATTGGCGGCAGCGAGTTGGAGTAGCCGAAGCGAACCAAATTTCGGGAGCTGCTTCCCGTCGCGGTACGGGAACCCATAAGCAAATTCAGCGCTACCTAGAGGGTAAGGATACCCCTTGTCCTGATGCTATTCTTCCTTACTGGCAGAGCATAGAGCCAATCTTGCAAGAGGTTGGCGATGTCAGGCTAGTGGAAGGCACTGTTTTCAACTATGACTTGGGCTATGCCGGAATAGTGGACTGCGTTGCTAGCTTTAGGGGGATTCCCTGTATCTGTGAGTGGAAAACCGCAGATAAACCTAAAGGTTCAATAGAGCGCTTGTACGATTATCCGCTCCAAATAGCGGCTTACTCTAGTGCAGTTAATCACTATTACCATGACTGCGATATTAAGCTGGAACACGCTCTAATTGTTGTGGCAATTCCGGAAAGGCAAGCTGAGGTATTTTGGTTTGAGCCAGAATCGATGTCAACTTATTGGCAGCAATGGGAAGAACGAGTTGCTGCTTTTTGGAAACGACAAGGTAGAAGAGGGATTTAAAAGGCGATACCGAAGGCGGTTCGGCAAGCGATGAGCGCTAAATCAATCATCCTCATTAACTACTCAATCTACCCAACTGTTTTAATATACTCAGAACCTTATATAAATCGTTTCCAGGATTGCGAAGTTCAAACACTCCAGATGTGACATATTGCGGTGTTTCTCCTGGGACTAATTTGACGAAAATGAAACTGCCGCCTGTAGTAATCATCCCAAAGCAAGGTTTTTCTGGGGGAGGAGTTGCCAGCATATAAGCAAGGATTTGTGCTAGTCCTTCTTCTATCGAAAAAGCCGCTTTTGGCTTGGATTGTTTGAACCATAACGGAGAACCAACTTACTACTATTCAGAAAGTGATTCAACCAACTTCAGATTAGGCTTCAAACGCCCATTCCTGAGTCCCAATTCTGATGACATTTCCTGGAGTAAGCCAGAATTGTTGATTGGGGGCGAGTCGCTGTCTGCCAACAAACGTGCCGTTGGAACTACTTAAATCTGTTAATTGATATCGGACTGTACCCTCAGGGTCAGTAAAGCGAACAATTAAGGCATGATTGCGCGAACATAAAGCATCCTCAAGAACGAGGGTATTGCTCGGTTCGCGTCCAATGGTGAAGGGCGTTACTGACAAAAAGATGATCGCACCTGATACTTGATGTACTAGACGAGCAACAACATTTTCCCCAACATCCGTAGCTAATACAGTTGGGGCAAGTACGGGTCTATCTTGCTGAGTCGGCAAATTGGTGGGAACGGGTGATGACCCTTGAATTGCAACGGTAGTCGCTTCCAAAGTAGCACCGAGACCAGGGTCGTTTGAGTTAGGGTCACGACCTGAGATAATGTTTACCTGTTGTACGGGCGATGGTGCGACTTCCGCACGCCCCGCTTGAGCAATCTGCATTTTCAGCGCCGCTTCGTGTTCGGCTTCCTGCCTAGCGCTGAGTCCTTCTACCTGCCGAATTATGCCGCGAGTCTGAGGAAAGCTGATGTCACTCACCCGCACGTCCTCTAAGGCAAAGCCCAAGGAATAGGACATTTCAGCATGGTCGAGGATGTATTGCCGAACTTGCGATCGCCCTTGAGTCGTCAACTGTTCGACATGAAGCTGACCGATCGCCACTCCCAGATTATCTTTTACTGCACTAGTTAGAGCGGCAATTGGGTCAGATAATTCTAATGCAACCCGTCTGGCGTCCACTACCTGGTACATCACATTCAGGGAAACATTCACCAGATACTGGTCGCGAGATAAAAAGTCCCCCTGAGATACAATCTCCAAGTTCCGAACCTTCGTGTCCACTAGCATGAGTTGGCATTGTTCCAGCAAGGGCAAAGCGAAGCTGAAATGACGCCCCGGAACTAATGTCCGCACGAGCCGACCATTTTTGACTAATAAACCTGTATAGCCTGCCCCGATAAAGTCCATGCTCCACCCGCCCCAGCGCTCCGGGGTCAGTGTTTGGATAAGAGGGGAAGAGTTGCCAGACATCAGACTGTATGCAGAGGAGTAATTATAAATTCTTCTTTAAGACTAGCAAAGCTTGAGAATTAGCGGCTCTTAACCTCAGACTCGATAAGATTTTCCGCCCTTCAGTTCCTCAGAAAATACTGCCCTGATAGTTCGCCGCACAGCCTCTTGGCGATCAACGCTGAATGTATAGAGCCGCACTTTGCTAATGCGATCGCAATCTCCTTCAATGGTGCGATCGCTAATGTGCCTTTTGAGAGGGGTTACTTAATAAAAATATACACTACCTTAAATAAATATACAAGAAAAAAATCAGCTTGGAATCATGCAAAACGTTCTTCTTCCTACAAAAGACTTATTCCATAGATCGGTTGACTACCTATCCGGAATTCTGATTTCTAGTACCCTAATTATCTTATGGTTAGGCACTCTGATCTTCCTTCTTTCTGTTGATATTTCTCAGATATCTCTCTTTTGGATAGCACCTGCGGTTCTTTTGAGAACTTTTCTGCAAACTGGAATATTTATAACGGCTCACGACGCTATACACGGAACAATCTTTTCACAAAATCGCCAAATTAATGATTTTATTGGTTCTGTGGCAGCGCGGATGTATGTACTTTTGCCTTACAAAACACTTTCTGAAAATCATAGGCTACATCACCGCTACCCGGCGAGTGAAAAAGACCCAGATTTTTGCGAACATGGGCAGAAAAATCCCTTACTTTGGTATGTAAACTTTATGAAGGAATACTTGGAAGGCAAACAAAGTTTGGTTTTGCTCATCGGCATGAGCCTTATCTTTTACTCATTGCTTTGGGGACTGAGTATTCCGCTTGCCAATCTACTCTTGTTTTGGCTTTTACCAATTTTCCTGAG
>JALYGX010000442.1 GCA_030776905.1 Cyanobacteriota bacterium
AGCTTTGCCAAGGATGGGGGAGTACCCCCAGTCTTGCCTGGGGAAGTGGTGGGGGGTTGTTCTTTGGGTTTTTGCGGTTCAAGCAAAATCTTTGCCCCTGGTTTGAGCCGCCTGCCTGGTTTAACCAGAGCTAACCAACAGTTGTTCTGTTGCTCTTCCAGCAGCAATAACTCTACTGGTGCCCCCGTGGATTTATGTCCGTAGAGTCGAGCTGGAATAACGCGGGTATTGTTTAGTACCAAAAGGTCACCAGGTTTGAGCAGTTGAGGTAAATCGCTGAAGATGCTGTGAGTGTGCTGAGTCGGTGAATCTACTACCAACAGACGCGAATTATCTCTTTTGCTCAGTGGCGTTTGAGCAATCTGCTCCTTGGGTAGCTCGTAGTCATAGCTAGAGAGCAGTCGGTCTATCTCACCGCCCTGGGTTACTAATGCGTCAGAGGTTTGGGAGTGAGCATCCATTCGCTTTCCGTTTGTGTCAATTCCTGTCATCCGTTATTTTACTGAGAAGGGTTTGCTCCATTAGTCATTAAATTGGGTAAAATCCCCTAGTCGATATCGGGGGCTTTTCCCCTACCGCTATACAGACCCTCTTGCAAGAATAAAGCTATAAGCACTCCCTTGGAATCCAAGCCAAGAATCCCTATGGATTACCTCTACTTCCTGGCAAATGCCAGCCTCACTCTGCGAGTGGTTGAGTATCTACACTCGATGCCCCAGCTGCCCGTTCAATTCATGACGGTGATTCATCAGATTGACGGCTGGGTGATTAAGGTCAAAATGAACCGTCCTCTCACTCCTCATCAACATGGAGACTTCCGGGCGTTCATGAGCGAATTAGGAATTCCTTACGACCCTGAAATCCGTCTGCAAATGGCACTTTGGAGCCTAGAGACAGGACAGTCACCCATCGATGTTATGCGTCGCTACCAAGTCGCGGTTGTTTCTCATGGTTATCCGGACAAGAGCGATATTGAAGCGTTTCGTCAACAGTTTACGATGGGGTTAGGATATTGCCCAGAAACTTTAGCTTGATTCATTGAGTATGACGGCTCGCTGAATCGTCATTACTTGAAACCGCAGAAGAATACTACCAATGGTATTCTTCTGCGGTTTTGGTTTTGGCTCTTATTGTAAGTAGGCTTTGGTAGATTTTTCCAGTAGAAGCAACACCTGATGAACTTATTAAAGTTGGTCAGGTTTTTCATTACGATCTAGATGACTATTGGACTTGGGAGTTGGCTTGGTTCTGGACAAAGTCTTTGAGAACTGCCTCCGCTTGAGGTGGAATCTTTGTAACTAGGCGAATAGGAAAGCGATCGGTGGACGTTAGTTGAGCATACTCTGGAGTGAGAAAGATACTGTATTTTGCCGCATCATCTGTTAGTTGTGATGCCATTGCTAGAGCGATCGCTTTTACATAATTGCGCACCTCAACAGCTCGGTCGCCGACCACTTCACCACCTGTATAAAGAGTGTCCGGTTGACTTGCCTGATCTATTGTGGTGCTAGGGTCTTTTATGCTTAGATGAGTCCCCCCAACAAAGCCAACCAGCCATTTTGGTGAGGGCATTTTATCAAAGGCAATCACCTGTTCAGTTAAAGCGGGAGTGGTTTTGTCGGCGGAACTCGCTCCAACTAGAATAGGAACGGCAACGTTTGTTAAGCCAGTTTCCCCAAATAGTAGGGAAGTAGTGGGAGAAAAAGCGATCGCAGCTTTTATTCTAGGGTCGCCCAGTTGGTAGCGGTCTTCTGGAAGACTCTTGGCAAAACACTGAGCATTTTCCCCCAGACTAAGAGCCAGAACATTTCCAGGACAGCGCTGCTTCAACTGAGTGAGTTGCAACTCTGCTCCCGCGATGGATAAAGCCGTAGCTCCCCCCAAAGAGTATCCCACCACCATTACCCGATCTGAGGCAAGTTTCCCTTGCAGCGACCCTTCAGTTTGATTTAGTGTCTTGAGCTGGTCGAGGACAAAACTGATATCCTTAGGGCGATTTAAAAACTCCTCCGCTGCCAAAAGTGGAGCTTGCAGCGTTAGTACCCTTTTTATGTGAGTCTCGTTACTACCCGGATGTTCTAAGGCAGCGACAACATAACCATGAGACGCTAGATGCTCTGCCAAGTAGCGCATATCTGTGCGAACCGAACCCAGTCCGTGAGAGAAGACAATAATGGGTTTGGCAGGAGAGGCTTCAATTGACCAGTAAACATCGACAGGAATCTCACGATTGCGTTGTTGATCGTTCAGGTTTAACTTTAATACCTCTACTTTGGCGCTTCCCAGCTGGGTGGGGTCAAAGGGTAAATTAAGGTTAGGGCGCTTAGGAGCGAGTTGAGGCGCGATCGCTGCCATAAATGCCTGAGATTGCCAAAAAGACCCGTTAAAGTTTCCTAATACCTCAAAGGCTCGATCAACATCAATATCGAGGTTGCGATTGGGATAAGCTTCGATAAAGCTGATGAGGGAAAGTCCTTCCGGTGACCTAGCTCCTAAAATTAATCCTGTTTTCACATCTAATACTCCAACTCTATCCTCTCGCGGTGTTACGGAAGCCAGGGTAGAAGACAAAGTATTGCCAACATCAGTATTCAAGAAGTCACGAGTTGCCACAACATCAAGCTTGAATTTCGCCTTCAGTACATTTTGGATTTGACGGCGTTGCTGAGGTGTTAGGATACGTGCGGCATCTTCGAGGTTTGGGGGAACATTCCCCGTCTCAGTCAGGGTTTTAAGGTCAGCTAAATCAATTGATTCGGTGGTTGAGCCACGACGCAGCACAACGGTTTGAGCGGCTTGTGCGGAGGTGGTTATGCCGTTGATCGTACTAATAGTAATTGCCCCCATTACACCCATAACTAATGAGTGCTTTCCGAAATTTAGTCGCATCAATAGTCTCCTAATTGCCATCAAGTAATGCCGCATTGTTTCAGTTTGGCTGCCAAAACCCCGGCATGACGCCACCAGTTGTAGCCACCTACCCAACGACGTGATGGCAGATGTCCCAGAGGCGATCGCAAATTGAATTTCAACCCAAAATCGGGATGAATAGGGTTCTGGACGGGCCAACCAACCCGCCTGCAAAAACTGGGATAATCCTCACCCACGTCTTCATAGATAGACTTTTGGACACTGAAGCCAAAGCGCCTGTCACTGTATTTCATCCAAAGCTGGTCAATTGCCGCCAAGTCCTTGCAGGGCAAATTTTCAATGTCACTACTTTTTAGGTAATAACCGAGTCGCTTTCCAGACGCCTGACACAAAACATCCCACGTTAGTTGATCTGCCTCTTGCCATTTCCTGCGCCGCAACAAGCCCTCTAGTTTAGTGTAGTCAACGCTTACCTCTGAAACTAAACCTTGAACGACAGTCTGTTGTAAAGGTGAAGTTGTTGCTGGTTGAGTCGAGTTGAACGCTTGCAAGGCTTCATCGGCAGATTGATAGCGCTGTTTGATGCTATTTTGCACTAATTTATCTAGGATTTTACCAAGGCGATAGCGAAGCGCTGCTGCGAAGCGCAGATCGCTGACCTGTTGCCCTGCTGGCAAGTAATCGCGCCATACCCAGCAGTCATTAATCGAATCATACAAATCCAAAGGCGACTCCCCAGTCAGCAGGTGAATGCAGGTAACACCCAAGCTATAAAGGTCACTAGCTGGAAACGCTTTTCCCTTCATTTGTTCCAGTGGCATATACTCTGGGCTACCAATAATCGTGCCCGTTTGCAACAGCGCTGTGTCAGAGAGTAACTTAGCCACACCAAAATCAATCAAAACTAACTTGTTATCATCGCGACGACGGATAATGTTGGCGGGCTTGATATCCCGGTGAACGACCTTACGAGCGTGGATATATTGCAGAACTGGTAACAAATCTTGCAGGAGTACCCAAATCTGCATCTCGTTATAGGTACCTTTTTGCTGCAACTCCTGTGTCAGAGTTTGTCCAACAATCAACTCCTGTATCAAATACAGTCGTCGGTTTTGTTCAAAATGTGCCAGTAGCGTTGGGATTTGAGAATGCGTACCGAGTTCATCCAATCGCATGGCCTCTTGGTGAAAGAGTTCAGCCGCTTTTTTGGACACTCCACTACTGGGATTGTGAATGTAGAGTTGCTTGACTACGCATCGGGGTTTGGAAGGAATGTCTTCATCTACAGCTAAAAAGGTTCGACCAAATCCCCCGCGACCAATGGGTTGCATTGGGCGATATCGCTCCTTAAGCCATAGCTTAGAGCCACAACTGAGACAAAATTTCGCTGAAACTGGATTTTGTGCAGCAATACATCCAGGAATAACACAGTAGCTCATCGCAGCCTTAGAAACTAGCGCTAGCCTTTAGTATTACTGTTCCTACCATTGATAGATGTAAAATTTTCGAGAATTATTATAGCTTCTGGGCCCGGTAAATGTAAAACTTTTGAAAAACTCCCACCGTCTCGAAATGATACACAGGCAAGATGGGACCAATCTCTAAATTGGTGCGATAAATGCTGAAAAAGATAAAGTTCTGTTGCTGCGTCGTCTGGGAAATAATCTGCTGAATTTTTGGTCGTCCTGTATCCACCACTGTTTTGCAGTGACGCTGAACCAAATCTCCAAAGACCTTTGGTGCTTGGGGACAAGCTTCATCTTTTAGATAGGTTGTCAGCGTCTCAACGGCATACTCCTCGTATGCATCCTGATCGGGATTTGTCACTGCCATTGCTGCTCCCAACCCCACCAGCGCCGCCCCACCAATTGCTGTAACAATCTGTAAAACCTTCATGTGACTCGGTTAACCCTGTATCTACTTATGACTACACCCTCTGACGCAAGAGTTCCTGGTTAAGTTTTTTGGAGACTGGAGCAACCACCCGATCAGATGCTATATTAAAAAATGCGATGGCGAGCGTAGCCAAGTGGTTAAGGCAGTGGTTTGTGGTACCACCATTCGTGGGTTCAAGTCCCATCGTTCGCCCTTCTTTCAGGCTCTTTTTTGAGACTGTTGT
>JALYGX010000443.1 GCA_030776905.1 Cyanobacteriota bacterium
CCATCGGTTACGGGATTGAGGAACTTATTCGAGTGCCAAGCGGTAGCAAGGGGTCCGGTTTCAGCTTCCCCGTCACCCACAACGCAGCAAACTACTAAGTCAGGGTTATCGAAAGCAGCACCATAAGCATGAGAAACCGCATAACCCAGTTCGCCGCCTTCGTGAATGGAACCAGGAGTTTCAGGCGCGACATGGCTGGGAATTCCACGCGGGAAGGAGAACTGCTTGAACAGCTTCTTCATCCCCTCGGCATCTTGGGAAATATTGGGGTAGTACTCGCTGTAAGTACCTTCCAAGTATGTGTTGGCGACTAAGCCCGGACCACCGTGCCCTGGACCTGCAATGTAGATGCTGTTTAGGTCGTATTTTTTAATGATGCGATTGAAGTGAACGTAAATGAAGTTTAGACCGGGAGTCGTTCCCCAATGTCCTAGTAGCCGAGGCTTAACGTGTTCTAGTTTTAGGGGTTCCTTCAGCAGTGCATTGTCTAATAGATAGATTTGTCCAACAGAAAGGTAGTTAGCGGCACGCCAGTAGGCGTTCACCTTGCGCAATTCTTCTGCCGTAAGGGGTCCTTGTTGGAGTTCGGGAGCGGTCGCTTGAATCATACTGAATTCCTGCTTTTTAGATGCAAACAATGTGTAAATGTCATTAATTCAGTGCCAATCGACAAATGACCAATGACCTCACTTGAAAATTGTGCTGATTGCTGAGGAGTATAGCCCTTACCATTTGTGGCAGGATTGACATTTATCCTCCAGTATTTCTCTAAGAATGCTTCGCTCTTTCGATAGATTTTTACAAGAGACTCCATGAACAGGAGTACACAACAAAGTAATGAAAGTCTCTTTTCTAAGCCAGCACTCAGCACGTGCAAAGCACCGCTACGCTAACAGAACTTTCAAGGCGAGTAGTCAATTGTTTCTGCGTCTTCAGGTTAGCTTCTTTCCAACATCACTTCAGCCTCTGACCTATGAGGGCTTTTGAAGGTAGTTTTAGCATCCGGTTGCTGGCAAGCCACTATCGTTTTGATGTGTTCGCCCTCATCGTCTCGGATATTCACAAAAACATCGTATAGATTCTCAATCCTTGGTCGCCGTTCTTCAGGGTTTTTTCCAGTTTGAAATTCATCAAACATATACAGGTCGCTGCCATGATAGTAGTTGATAGCCACTTTGGGCGCAGGTTGGGCTTTGAGTTCTGCCTCATGCTCCTTTAGGAAAGTGTCATAACTGTGATGAGCGCGACCTTCTACCAACTCCATAAAGTGGTAAGCAGCCTTTGGGTTAAGGATGTAGACAAAAACAATAATCCAGTAGTAAACCAAAGCAGTATGTTGCGCCAGAAATCGATCAATCCACTGTTTATTTCCCCCAAGGGATTCCATTATCCGCAAATGATGCAGTTCATTCCAAGATTGAGCAAAGTGGACTTTTAACCAATCTGCCCTGTGCCATAAGCCAAAGGTTTCATACAAGTGGAGGACTGACAGGTAGGCAAAGTAGGGAACTCGCGCCACTGTCTCCAGTACATAAAAGCGAGGAATTGGGCGATCGCGATAAAGCATCTTTATAGCAAATTCTAAGACGCTTACAAGCAATCCAATCATCTGAAATATCTCTTTATCTGGGAATTTTAAAGCTAGAAATTCAACCTTGGAAGGATGTTATATGTCCTTCTTTCATCCTAGTAATTCGTAGTCCATCCAGGGTCAGGTACTGGTTCAACCGTATTAGTTATCGGAAGTCCAAAATTCTACTATTATCTTTCCTTGAGGATTTTCTTGATAGTAAAGTTAACCTTCCAATTTATAAACAACTGAATGGGGTTACCTTAGGAAGATAATTAAAAATAGGAATTAAAGACATCTGCTTTTAGAGCGATCTCATGTCAACATAGCAAGTGTTTAAGCACACAAAACTCAGCCTGTAAAGGCGAGCCTGTATCAGGTCAAAGTGATTACTAAAATTACCCAGAAAGCTTTGAAACAACCGATAAAAAATAAATCAGTTTTCATTGTGGCTTAGATAAGCCTTCTTGTTAGTCAAAGCCACGATGAACTTAAGTCGTATTAACCACTCAGCAGGGCTTCAACAAATTCGTAACTAGAGAAGGGGCGTAGGTCTTCAATTCCTTCACCAGCACCAATGAAACGGATGGGTAAACCCAACTGCTGCACCACAGCAAGGGCAACACCGCCTTTGGCAGTACCATCGAGTTTGGTTAAGACGACGCCGCTGAGTTTTGCCGCTTGTGAGAAGACTTCTGCCTGACGCAAACCATTTTGACCGAGTGTAGCGTCCAGTACTAAGAGGGCTTCAACCTTGGCATCGGGGGCTTTTTTGTCCACGATTCGGCGAATTTTTGCCAGTTCTTCCATCAAGTTTTTCTTGTTTTGCAGACGCCCTGCTGTATCTACCAGGAGCAATTCTACATTTCTTGATTGCGCAGCCGCGATCGCATCAAATACCACAGCCGCTGGATCGGTATTCTTCCCAGGATTAGCGATTACTTCTGTACCACTGCGCTCTCCCCAAGCCTTCACCTGTTCCACTGCCGCCGCCCGGAAGGTATCTGCCGCGCCAATTAAGCAGCGATAGCCCGATTTACTCGCTAGATGGGCAAGCTTACCAATGGTTGTTGTTTTACCCGCACCATTCACCCCAGTCATCAGCCAAATATTTAGGGTGTCTTTTTCGGGTACAAAAGTTGGGTTGTAGGATTCTTGACAAGGTCGATCAAGCAAGTCTCTGAGAATTGTTTTCAGATAGGCGATCGCTTCCTCTGGTGGCAGCACTTCTTCCCGCAGTTTCTGTTGCAGGGTATTAATAATGTAATCCGTCGCCTCAACGCCGACATCAGCCTGCAACAGCAGCGCCTCAATCTCCGTCACGGCGTCTTGATTCAACGGTCCTTGACCGACAATCGCCTTGAGCTGGTTAATTAAACTGCGACGAGTTTTGTCGAGTCCTTGGCGCAAGCGCTTGAGCCAGCTAATTTCTTCAATTGAGACATCTTCCGGACGACGCCCTTGAGCGGCTAGCACTTCCGTTGACCACAAAAACCCTTCATCAAAAGCAAGACCAGGAACTTCCTCTACTTCAACTGTCGTTGTTGCCGCTGGTTGAACTGGCGGTACGGATGCCCTGGCAGGTTCGGGTTCTGGCGTTTCAATAGCGGTTGCTTTGAGCCGTTCCAGTCGTGCCTGTCGGTCTGCACTACGTGCCCAGATAGGTACAGGAGCTGTGGAGGCTGACTCAGCTTCCCCAGTTGCTGGCGCTACGGCTGACTCAGCTTCAACAACACTAGGTGCTTCCAAAACTGGTGTTACGGTTTCTGTCTCTGGAGTTATGGCTTCAACCGCTGCTGGGAGTTCTGATAGAGTTTCGACTTCGGGTACTGCCTCTTCCTGAGCATCAGCCGATGTAGTATCAGCCAATGTTTCTGGTAAAGCGTCCCGTTCCGGTGCAGGGGTTGGTTCTACAGCTTCAGCCCTTGCCTCTACCTCAGAGCGAGCGACAGCCGCCTCTACGGGTGCAGAATCTTCTTCACTAGCGGCTTCGGTAGTTTCTGGGCGAGCTTGCTCCTGAGGTTCTGCAACATCAGTTGCCGCTAGAGGTGTCTCTTCTACTGCGGGTATCTCAGGTGTTGCTTCTTCCTTTGACTCAATGGTTGTAGCTGTGTCTATTAAAGCAACAGGCTGTTTAACGTCTTCCTTAGTCGCTACCGCTACCTCCGGGACAGCAGTAGTTTCTGCTGATGAAGCCACGGACTCTTCCTGTTCTATTTCAGGCGATTCTGTCGCCGTTGCAGCTACGTCTTCTGATAGCTGCCGCTTTTGAAGGTTTTTGTAGGCAGCTTTTGCAAAGCTCAGGTAATCCTCAGCAACCGCCGGAGCGACTTCTACGTCCGACGGCTCTGAAGCCGTTTGTTCCTGTTCAACTGGCGGGTTTTCGGAGCTAGTCTCCTCTGAAGAGCCGTCGTTAGTACCAAATTGTCGGCGGAACCAATTAAAGACCATTGCACCTACTTAACTACCAGTGTCAATTTATGAATACAACTATAAAAAATTTTCTGTACAATACCGTTGTTATATGGATGAGCTACGGCTACTTTACTAGCTATTAAGATATAGCCGACTCATAAGGGT
>JALYGX010000444.1 GCA_030776905.1 Cyanobacteriota bacterium
CACCTTGAATACTGTGAAATGATTCGCCAAACTCTTCTGAGAAGAAGGTATAGGAACCATCTGCCGTGAGCTGTGGTGTAAAAAGGTTGGACTCTGGCATCGATTGAACTAAAGGAACACCATTAACATTTCGAGAAAAATTAACTTGATATTTATATACTCAGCCAGTCACCTATGGTAGTGTTGGTTCTCAGGTACGGCTAATCTATTTTTGATTAATCCTAATGGCATCCCCTCAAAAACTTCAGCCTATACTGAAGCCCAAGGCTGGGTCATCAATAACAAAGGTGAGGTAGTTCTCACAGCTCAAGCCCCGACTGTCACCCCCACAATCCTTTCCTGACACCAATAACTGCCTGCAATGGTTCATAGAGTTATGTCGAGCCAATGCTCGTCTGTATTACCGCTGAGTCTATTAGTGTTGCTCAGTGCCTTGAATGCTGGGCTGGTAAGTGCTCAGGCGTTTGACGTAGAAGGGAGGAGGGGAAGCTCAGACCTTTTACCTTTATCAGAAGATGGCGAAGCCAGCCGTGGAATTAATTCCAGGGATAACCGTTCAAGCCCATTGTTGCAAGGGACTCAATCCTCTGTACAGTCAACCTTTAGTCCTCTCACTGCACCACAAGTCAACTCCATCAGTACAAACCTTAACCCCCAGCTCTTTACTGAAGCTCCAGTACCCCCTCACTCCTCTCAAGTCGCACAAATCCCATCAGTACCACCGGATACTCGTCCTTTACCCAACGTCCAAAATAGACCAATCCCGCTTCCACAAGATTTACCGACTAGACAGCCCGATCGCACTAAACCGCCGTCCCAAGAGCCGATCGCTCCTCCACTGCCTACCCCACTACCTCCTCCAGAACAGTTACTAGAGTCTCCGTCCTCAATTCCCCCAACTCCCCCAGCTATCCCTGGGAAAGTTCCGGAAAATATTGTTGTAGACCGATTCGAGTTTGAGGGCAATACGGCGATTAGCAATGAAGAATTAGCTGCCGCTACCGCTTCCTTCACCAAACGACCCATCTCATTCGCGGAACTATTTCAAGCCCGTTCTGCCGTAACTGAACTCTACATCAAACGCGGCTACATTACCTCTGGCGCTCTCATCCCACCCCAAAAGCTTGAAAGTGGAGTGGTGAAAATTCAGGTGATTGAAGGGGGATTAGAAGCCATTAACGTAACGGGTACAGAGCGACTGAATCCGAACTACGTGCGATCGCGTTTAGCCATAGCTACAGACAAACCCCTAAATCGCGATCGCCTCCTAGAAGCACTGCAACTCCTGCAACTCAATCCTCTCATTCAAAACATATCGGCAGAACTGGCAGCCGGGACAGAAGCGGGATTAAGTTTGCTAGAGGTGCAAGTCAAAGAGGCTGAAACTTTCAATACTCAGATCGCTCTTGATAATAACCGAGCGCCCAGTATTGGCACCTTCCGACGGCGAGTACAGGTTAACGAAGCCAACTTATTCGGGCAAGGCGATGCTCTGAACTTGGGCTACAGCAATACTGAGGGCAGCAATGGTATCGATCTCAGCTATACCTATCCCATCAATCCCCGCAATGGCACCCTCAGATTCAGCTACGGCTACACATCCAGCAATGTCATAGAACCTCCATTCGAGCGCATCGATATTGAAGCCAACTCCCGCTACTACGAACTGACGCTCCGTCAGCCCCTTCTACAAACCCCTACTCAAGAATTTGCCTTGGGTTTGACGGCGTCGCGTCAAGAAAGCGATACGTCCATTTTGGAGATTCCTTTCCCCCTCTCACCCGGAGCAGATGACCAAGGACGTAGCCGCATCTCAGCACTGCGATTTTTTCAGGAATGGACGAAGCGCAGCAGTCGTGAAGTCATTGCTGCCCGCTCCCAATTTAGTCTCGGAGTCGGCTTATTCGACGCCACCATCAACAACGAGGCTCCCGATAGCCGCTTTTTCTCCTGGCGGGGGCAAGCACAGTGGGTGCGTCTGCTAGCTCCAGACACCTTGTTACTCCTGCGTGCCGACGTACAACTGGCAGACAGGACGCTTGTCCCGTTAGAGCAGTTCGGTTTGGGCGGTCAAGAAAGTATCCGAGGTTACCGCCAAGATGTACTCCTGACGGATAATGGCGCGTTAGCTTCTGCTGAGGTGCGCTTTCCGATCGCTCGGATACCTCAGTGGAATACACTTGTCCAGCTTGCACCATTTATAGACTTTGGCAGCGGTTGGACAAGTTCGGGTGAACAAAATCCAGACCCCAACATTCTGGCGTCGGCTGGACTCGGCTTACAGTTGCAAATAAGCGATCGCCTTTCAGTTCGTTTGGATTATGGTATTCCTTTGGTGTCTGTGTCTTCGAGGAAACGAACATGGCAAGAAAACGGCTTCTATTTTTCCATCATCGCCACCCCTTTCTAACGCAGCTTAGCACTGGGCAAAAATTTAAATTCCGAATGAGCCGGGTGACTAGGCGCGAGATTTTAGTTGGGCTTTTTCTGATTACTTTTTTTCTTACCCAAGACCTTGCCTTGTTGGCGAATGCTGAACTATTGCCCATTTCCGCACAACCTTCACTCAGTGTTGCCCAAACGTCACCAACTCAGAAACCCTTAGTAGAGTAAGGCAAAGCTTTGTAGATTTGCATCTAATAAAAAAGGCTGCACGAGCAGCCTTTTTCTTTGCGATCGCAAAAACTTTTTCGCTTCTGTTGATGCTATTCATGTTCTACTCGGAATACGTTGGTATAGAGATTAGCCACGATTTGCTTTCCCAGAACTGTCAGCTCTAAGTAACGCAACGCGGGTTGGATGTATCTAGAGACAACGTTCCTGAAAAAGCTTGGGTAGTTCTTCCGTAAATCCCCAGGACAGCGGTAACCCAAAGTCTTATTCACACCCGTTTCTTCAAACTCATAGAATAACGCAGGAAGCTTTTGCAGGTAGTGTGGGTCAGAAAGCTGACCAATTAAATCGGCGGCTCTGACCAAACCAGGATAGTTGATGCTATTTAAATACGCCTCATCAGCAGGTACGGGGAAACGGGTTAGCTCAATATTACGCTTGATCGCTTGGGCATCAATCAGATGGTGAGTGCCAAAGCGCTCTTCAATGAAGAGTTTGCCTCGGTCTACATGAAAAGGAGTCAGGCTGGCATCGGTTGCACCAAATGGCAGCGAGATCATCATGTCTTCTAAACCCGTAGCATACAGTCTTTCCCCAGCTTTGTCGCCGTGACAGACTCCCTTGACGTAGCCAATGTCATGACACAGCCAAGAAATAATCAGGTTCAACCAGTCTTCGCAAGAAACGCCACCTTCTTGGATATGCTTACCTCGTAGAACTTCCTGTCCCACCAAGGTTACTAAAACTGTATGTTCTACGTCGTGGTAGAGAGCGTCACTATTGGCAATAGTTTCCAGAGCCATGTTTGCCGCCCAACCAATGATGTCTGCATAATCAGGTTTCAGGCTGCCATAATTTTGGCGGTAGCCAGCTTGCAGGCGTTCGACACAGGTATCGATCATCACCTCTATAGGATTAAACATCTTATTATCCTCCGAAAAAAATTTAAGCTAACCAGGTGAATCTGATTCACGGAGTTAGGCGATTCAACCAGGTGCCCGTCGATTGGTTAGTTTCTGACTGAGGTTGTTATCTTCAAGTAAAATCAATTTGAATCATCTATCGTTAGTTTCACAGAGCATTCAGGAAATAGTAACCAGGAAAGCTCATTGTTTTTGTCGTAGTTTGTTTTAATGAATGTCTCAAAAATAGTTAGATTTATTTTCTAAATTTAAACAAACTCATAAAACCTCAGTAAAGCCCAGGAATTTGTTATTAAGATATTCATTCAAGTAAGTACGCTTTACAATAAAAGCACTGTGATAAATTATTACACACTAAAATTTAGAGTTTGAGGGAAAAGAAAAGTGCCTACTTTAAGAGTTCATATCTTCTTCAGTTAATGAAAATTCAATACTCTATCTCAGGAATCTAAGGTAGGGAGTGATTAATACAGTTAAAAGATGCGATCGCTATCACTTCTGCTAGTACCAGAGACTGACCAACTCGATTGAATAAGACAGCACGGAGACAGTAGTAGCTATATGGATGATTTCATGGC
>JALYGX010000445.1 GCA_030776905.1 Cyanobacteriota bacterium
TTACGTATCTTTGCGCGATCAGCTTAAATTCATGGTGAAGCCCGATCTACGTCGAACTCACGAATCGTATATCAGCCAGCAAGCAATAGCCTCTAACTATAAAGCTTTGGCTCCTTCAAATTGGGAAGCAATACCAGATTTGACGGTTGCCAACCTCTATTGGTACTTCAAACAAGCACAAGCCTGAAAAAGTAGTTGAGGGCGATCGCTTCTTCACGGCAACAAATGCGATCGCTTGGTCTAGGTTATATCAAATAGAAAAAAGAATACTAAAAATGGAAGCTCCCCCTAAATCAGAGTTAAAAAGTGCTCGAATGCAAGGGTGTAGCTTTGCTTTCCCCAAAACTTCGAGTAAGACAGGGACTGGGGAGATCTATCCATATTAAGCAAGGTAGCCAATTAACATTACTTTAGAAACAGCCTTTAATATCTGAGCTTGAGGTTAATTGTTGACGAGGCAGTGCCCCTACACTGGGGTTTATCGATCACAAAACTGCTGTAATTCCACGACTCAGAGCTTGCACTAGTTGGCGACAGGTTGAAAGAAAGCGCTTACACAAACCAAGTAGCGCCTGCACGGGCTATGGGAAACCAAGGATTATAGAGCCTGCACAGGCTGGCTACCCTTAGCCTGGGCTAACGCCTCGCTTTGCTGCTACCGTACCATGCTACGCAAACGCCAACGGCTTCCCGTTCTCTGAAGGGGAAGCCGTTGGCGAATTGTCTCGAAGAGAAGAAAGCGTCTATGTCTGTATAGCCCCAGACTGCCAGTCTGCGGGTGATGAGGCGCAAGATATGAGACGGCGGACTACGTTATCTACCAAGAATGGTGCAAGATATGAGTCTGGGAAAGCAAAAAGCTAGAGGATTCAAGGGTATGGTGATTGCTGAAATGAAAACAATTTTGTAACCTGACTTATTGCCGCATCGCTCTAAAAACTTCACCTTCAGTCAATTATCGGAAAACTATGACGAAAACCGTCTTGATTACAGGAGCAGCAACGGGCATCGGTAAAGCCACAGCCGTGTTATTTCATCAACGGGGGTGGAATGTCGCTGCAACAATGCGTACACCGGAAAAAGGTTTGGCTCTCAACACATTGGATAATGTGCTGTGTGTGCGTCTAGACGTAACCGAATCTGACTCGATTCAACAAGCGATCGCCCAAATTCTAGAACAATTCGGGTCGATAGATGCTGTGGTCAATAATGCTGGATACAGCTTGACCGGACCTTTTGAAGCCTGCACAACCGACCAAATTGAGAGGCAGTTTGCCACGAATGTTTTTGGTTTAATGGAAGTCACCCGCACTATCCTGCCCTACTTCCGCCAACAAGGACATGGCATTATCTTGAATGTCTCCTCCATTGGCGGTCGCATGGCGTTCCCCCTGTATAGCGCATACCATGCGAGCAAATGGGCAGTGGAGGGATTCTCCGAGTCATTGCAGTACGAACTTCAACCCTTTAACATCAAGGTCAAAATCATCGAACCAGGTCCCGTAAAAACTGACTTTTACGGTCGTTCGGCAGATGTGGCGGCAGTAAATTCCATTAGAGATTACCAGCAATTTGTCGAAACAGTGATGCCGCAAATGGAGGAGGCGGGAGCCAATGGTTCTTTGCCAGAGGTTGTAGCAAAGGTGATTTATAAGGCAGCGACAGACGGAAGTTGGAAGCTGCGCTATCCGGCGGGGGGGAATGCAGGACTACTGCTGTTTTTACGCAAGTTGTTGCCTGATAGTACTTTTAGTGGCTTGGTGAATCAGCTAATAATACGATAGTGCTGAGAGAGGACTTTCATTTTTTCGTTGTCAGCGACAGCGCGTGGGTGGCTGCCTGGAAAATAGTGGTCTTAGCTTAGGGGGGCATAGCCCGTGCTGAGTGAAAGAGAGATTTTCATCCTTTCCTTATTTGTTCTTTCCAATTGCGATCGCAACCGAGCCAGCAACTACTAAAATTGCCCCCAATAATCCCAATAGGGTAAAATGTTCCGGTGCAATCAAGTTAGGTGTTAGCCACGAGACCGCCCAGACAGACACCAAAGTAACCAGGGGCGTCAAGGCAATTACGGCACTAACTCGTGAAGCTTCCCAGTGATCTAAAGCTTCAGCAAAAGCACCGTAAGCCAGTAGGGTATTTAAACCGCAGAACAGCAACATACTCAGGTGTAAGGGACTCAGGGTTAGGAGCATTTGCGGTTTAGCAAGAGGGCTAAATAACAATGTGCAGCCACCATAAATAACCAACATGATTGCTGAAGAGGGTAATTTTTGTAAGAGCTGCTTCTGAGCTAGCGCATAAATCGCCCAAACTGCTGCGCCTAGTACGAGAAGACCATTACCTATTAGATAGGTTGTCTGCGCGGCGAACAGCGTCTTGAATTGCTCGTGGAAATAGAGGATAAATCCCAACGTTAAAACGCCCAAGCCTATCCATTGGGGCAGTGTGTAGCGTTCTTTGAAAATTATCAAGGCTCCCATACTCAGAAGAATAGGCGCTAGCTGAATCACCACTTCTGCAGTCGTGGGTGAGGTTTGGAGTAAGCCTTGGAGGAATAGCAGGTAATTTAGCCCCAGACCTATAATAGCGAGCGCGAGTAAGCCGAGAGATGCCGATCGCAGTTTTTGCAAGTTAGGGAGTTGCTTTCGTTGGGCTAGGTAACCTGCCAGCAACCCAAATGCCATCAAAAAGCGAAACCAAGTAACCGTATAGACATCCAGCTTTTGAAGAGTCACCATTAAAGCAATGGGCAGTACTCCCCATAAGAAGACTGTTACCAGCGAAAGCACTAGTCCCAAGCGCCATCGCCCAGAGGTTTGATGAAGTTGCATTATTAATCCTTGTCCTTGTTATGGTTGGAAAAACTGCTAAAGTCTTCGTTAGCTTGAGCCGCCGTCTGCTTTTCCCGTGCTAATAGAGCTTGCTTGCGCTCTAAGCCCCAACGGTAACCCCCAAGGCTGCCATCTTCCCGGATGACGCGGTGGCAGGGAATGACTAACGACACAGGATTAGTGGCACAAGCCCTGGCGACGGCTCGCACTGCCTGCGGATGACCTATAGACCGAGCAATCTCCCTGTAGGAGCGAGTACTCCCATAGGGGATAGCCCGTAATTCTTCCCAAACTCGCCACTGAAAAGCCGTAGCTTGGAAATCCAAAGGCAAATCGAGATGAATCTGCTCGCCATTAAGATGGTCGAGAAGGCTACTAACCCACACATTAAGGTCAACGTTATCACAGTGAAATTCGGCAGCCGGATACTCAGCCAAAAGTGCAGCGACAAGTTCGGCATCACAATTGCCCAGGTAGAGGGCACACATACCCCGTTGTGCGATCGCAATTAGCACGCGACCCAGAGGACAATCAACGAGGATGTAGCTGATCTGCATTCCCTTCCCACCTCGGCGGTAGGTAGCTGGGGTCATGCCAAGTCGGGTAGAGGCTTGCTCGTACAGTCTGCTGCTAGAACTGTATCCAGCTTCATAAAGAGCTGTTGTCACGGCTTGCCCCTGCTTGAGTTGTGTCTTCAACCCGCTCAAGCGACGTGCCTCTGCGTACTGGCGTGGGGTAATGCCCGTGATTCGCTTGAAAATTCGCTGTAGGTGATGCGGACTCATCCCAACCTGTTCGCCGAGGGTCGCCAGGGTGAGCGGACTGTCAAGATTAGACTCAATGTACTGGCAAACTC
>JALYGX010000446.1 GCA_030776905.1 Cyanobacteriota bacterium
CCAAGACGTAAGGGAGAAAGGCACGCCGTACCTCAGAGGCACCGCGCAGACTCGGCTCAATGGTCGCCGTGAACCACGAGGGGTCGCCGGTTAAGAAGTGAGCATGAAGATCGACTACATGACCATAGCGGTTGGCAATCTTTTCAATAACAGCGTTGATACGCTGAAGATTCTTGCGAGCAACGGCGGCATCGACACCCAGAAAATTGCGTTGGTCATCACCCCCTGTGGGATCGTACACGGTACCCAGTAGCACGGGACGAATCGGAAGCCGTTGCACAAACAAGTCGAGCGAGTCGTCAAATGCCGCAATTCCTTCTCCTGTATCGCGGATTAATCCACGCAGGAGGTCATTGCCACCGATGGTAATCAACGCCATCGCACGCCCTTCAACGTGCAATCCCTGCGCCTGCGACGGAAGACCTGTAACGGTTGCACCATCACGGGCACGATGTTCGAGGCGGGCTTGCCCACGAGATTGCAGATCCTGACCCTGAAATTCAGGAAACAGGCGATCGTCATTATGGACAAGCAGTTGTCCAGGGTGGACACCTAACTCGTTGTACCGCGCACAATCAAGAATTGAATCGCCAAACGTGTACAGTGTCAGCATCGTTTGTTCGCGTCTAGAGTAGTGGAGAAGCCCCAGAAGACCCGCCCCTCCAGCAAGAATCTGAATAAATCGTCGTCGTGTTTGTCGCAACAGACCCACCGCTCTTTCCTCATAGTCAGAGGCTAACGTGGGCTGGCAATTTATAACTCAGCCGTTAGTTGCAATTCACGCAATTGTGCTGGGTTTCATGCCGCGACAGATGTAACAACACTTAATACTTTGCTATACCTCATCTGCTAATCTGCCCTGCCTGAACTGAAAGAATTTGAGAAGAGTTCAGCCACTGGGAATCAAAGGCTCCCAAGTGGGTTGTAGTAATTAGGGTCTGAAATCGGTCTTGAATCGCGTCGAGTAGCTGATTTTGACGGTTGAGGTCGAGTTCTGCTAGCTTCAGGGCTAATACTAATGTCCGTTGTTGACCTTGGGAGCCAAACGACCTAGCGGGGGTTTGGTTGATCGTAAACTCAACTTCATCCCGGTGAGGACCAACGAGGGTTGTGCCGTGAATTTGTTCGGGGAGGCGGCGCTGTTGGATTTTGTCTAAAAATGCCTGCTGTACGCCTTCTGGGTCATCTTTCTCAATGCTGACGTTGGGAGCGTAGGTTACTTCTAGTACCTCCGTTGCGGCGCTGATACTGGTGTGCCATGCCGCAGCAAGCGGTGCAAGGCGTTCTAGAACTCTGGCTCGACGGCGCGTAACTCGCGAACCGGCTGTCGCCAGTTGAGCATCCCACAGCGCTAGCTGTGAATCATAGTCTGTGGATAATGATTCATCGATTCTACCTTCTGCTTTTGAGACGCGGATTTTTTTGATCAGGGCATTACGCTGCCGCAGCACCTGGTTATATTGCTGCAAGATATGGGCATAAATGGGTTCTAGCTGAATCAGGATGGAATCGAGCCAGTTGCGACGGCGTTCTGGGGCACCTCGCACGAGTTCTAAATCCAGACTGGAGAACTGCACGGCATTGAGGATGCCTAAAAAATCCAGTTGACGGCGTAAAGATTCCTGGTTAAGGGTAACAGTACGCCGTCCCTGGGTGCGTAGGGTCAAAGCTAAATCTACTGAACCATAGGCGCGTTCCAGGTTAGCGCGAATTTGACCAATAGTGGCGTCTTCTAGAACGAGATCGCGATCGCGTACTGACCGATGACTCTTGAGCGTCGAAAGCAACTCCACCGCCTCTAGTAGATTTGACTTCCCTTGAGCATTATTGCCCACCAAAATTGTCTTAGGAGCATCGAAATCTACTTGCGCTACGCGATAATTGCGAAATTGTCTGAGGTGTAGAGTTTTTAAGTACATTTTTGTCATTAGCCATCGGTCATTAGCCATCGGTCATTAGTCATCGGTCATTAGTCATTGGTCATGAGTAACAGACGACTAACAAATGACAAAGGACAAATGAGAAAGGACAAACGACAACTGACTTAAGAACGATGAGAGTAGAAAAGGCGGAAAAATAGCTTCTCCAGTTCAACCCAGACAAACATTAGGGCACTGAATCCTACGCAAATCAATAGTTCTGTCAAGGTCAAGGGGTGAGTACCGAAGAACGCTTGCAGGGGCGGCACGTAAACCAGTGCTAGCTGTAACGCCGTTGTAATGGTTACAGCTAAGAGTAAATACGGGTTGGAAAAGGGATTTAACTCAATTGTGAGCTTAGTGTTAGAGCGAACCGCCAAGGCATGGCCCATTTGAGCAATACACAAGGTAGTAAACACCATTGTTTTCCAGGTATCTTTCCCGCCTACTCCCTGATATCCAGCTGCATGGGTATGGTTGTAAGCCCATCCCATTAAAGCAATACTGATAATCGCAAAAATAATCCCAATCCGAATCATGTAAGACCCCATACCCCTAGCAAAGATACTCTCGCGGGGGCTAAAGGGAGGACGCTTCATGACATCAGGTTCCGCTGGTTCCACCGCCAGGGCGAGGGCTGGTAACCCATCGGTGACGAGGTTCATCCAGAGAATTTGTAAAGGGGTAAGGGGAACACCGCCCAAGCCCATGATGGGTGCAGCGGCAATGGTTAATACCTCACCAATGTTGCTACCGAGGATGTATTTAATGAATCGGCGAATGTTGTTGTACACAGTCCGACCTTCTTCTGTTGCCGCGACAATAGTGGCAAAGTTGTCATCAAGCAGCACCATGTCGCTGGCTTCTTTACTGACATCCGTGCCAGTAATACCCATCGCGATACCGATATCTGCCTGCTTCAGGGCGGGGGCGTCGTTCACACCATCCCCTGTCATTGCCGTAAATTTGCCACGACTTTGCAGCGCTTGGACAATTCGCAGTTTGTGTTCTGGGGAAACACGGGCATAAATGCTGACATGATCGACTTGTTGCTCTAGTTCCTCTTGGCTGAGTCGTTGCAACTCCTTACCACTGAGGACGCGATCGCCTACTTTGGCAATGCCCAACTCTTGCGCGATCGCTTGTGCGGTCAACTGGTGATCACCCGTAATCATCACAGCCCGAATACCAGCATCCCGGCACCGCGCTACCGCATCGCGTACCTCTGGGCGAGGTGCATCCAGCATTCCCACCAATCCTAACCAAATTAAACCTTGCTCTGTCGTTTCATCTGAGCCTTCTGGTGGCTTGGTATCCAACGGTTTGTAAGCAAACCCCAACACCCGCAATCCCGCACCCGCCATCTGGTTGTTCTGCTCTAAAATTTGCTCACGGTCTTGGGCTGTGAGTGATTGGGCAACATCACCCTGCTGACGAGTCGTACAACGCTCTAAAATCAGTTCCGGCGAACCCTTGGTAAACATCAGGAAAGGCGAGTTTTTGGCGGTGGTTGCAACGTTTGACGTGCTGCCTTCACAAATTACACTCATCCGCTTGCGTTCTGAAGAAAACGGAAACTCTTCAACCCGTTTGATTTGACGGCTCAAGGGTTCCTTTTCTAAGCCCCCTTTTCCAGCTAAGGAGAGCAATGCTCCTTCAGTTGGATCGCCTAAAATCGCCCACTGATTTGCTAAAGCATTTGGCTTGCCATCTTTTTGAGATACTTCTTCTTGCTGCAATATCGCATCATTACATAGGACACAGGCAAGCAGTAGCGTTTGTAGGGCTGGATACTGCTCAGGGGTGGCGAGTCGATTATCAATGAAGAACTCACCTTGAGGAATATATCCCGTGCCAGTAACGTTGAAAGTCTGCCCCCCAGTGGCAACTTGCTGTACCACCATTTTGTTTTGAGTCAGCGTACCCGTCTTGTCTGAGCAAATCGTGGTGACACTTCCTAGCGTTTCTACAGCAGGCAGTTTGCGGATTAAGGCATTGCGACGCACCATGCGTTGCGTTCCTAACGCTAGCGTTACCGTAATTACGGCGGGTAACCCTTCGGGGACGACGGCGACAGCCATTGAAAGCGAAACTTCCACTAGCTCTTGCAAGACATCCCACCTAAATCTCCCACTATCGATGAAGGACTTGAGCATCCCCACCACGATCACGATTCCTACGAGAATTAGGGAGCCAGTAACCAAGACGTTACCCAGTTGGGTCATCCGCTGTTGTAAGGGAGTCGGTTCGCTTTCTACCCCTTGGAGCATTTCAGCGATTTTACCCAGCTCTGTCCGCATCCCCGTGCCCGTGACAACCACTGTACCGCGTCCCTGAATGACTTCAGTCCCTTGGTAAACGAGATTAATGCGATCGCCTAAGGGTGTGTCTTCGTTCAGGTGTACATTGACCTGCTTGTTGACCGCGTGGGCTTCCCCTGTCAGCGCAGCTTCTCTAATCTGGAGATTGGATTGTTCGACCAGACGCCCGTCTGCTGACACCTGGACACCTGCTTCGAGGATCATGATGTCTCCGGGCACTAATTCTTTGCCGTCCACCTCAATCGTTCTGCCATCACGAATTACTCTCACTTTTGGAGAAGAAAGGCTTTTTAGAGCAGCAAGAGCTTTCTCGGCACGACTTTCCTGGAGATAGCCAAGGACACCGTTGAGGATAACAATTAACAGAATCGCGATCGTATCTTTGAAGGGAACCCCCTCAGTTTTGCCCTGTTGCAGTGCAATCAGGTCTAAAATTCCCGATATGAATGCAACAGCAATCAACATCACTAACATGATGTTTTTAAATTGATCGAGGAGGATTTCCCAAGTACTGCGACCAGCAGTTTCCTCTAGTTCATTGGAACCATACTGCTGCAATCGCTCTTCAACCTGCTGAGAAGTCAAACCCCTTTCTGGGTTGCTGCCCAACTCTGACAGCGTCTTCTCAACGTCTAAGGTATGCCATGCACTTGCCACGGGCAAAGAATTTGAACCACTAGATGGAGTCACGGTATATGTTTGCTTGAACACGATACGCCCTCAATCATATTCTTAAACACAAACACCCGTAACGAATACAACTTTCAGATCTTAAGTATCTGCGTTAGCCCTGATCTGTTATCTGTTGTTTGCCGCCAGTTAATTGACCTGCGTTCGTCGATGAATTTGGCACGAAAACTGTCAAAGCTTTGGGGACAAGGCGAAATTTAGCAGGTGTTTGAGTCACGATTTCACCATCCGCGTTGACCGGGAGAGGTCTGCGAGTATAAATCTCAAATGCCTTCCCCTCAAGAGTACGCACGCCTTTCCATCGGGAGTGTCTACCCAACCAGATTGTGGGTAACCAGAGAAGGATTTGCCACCAGTGCTGACATTCCAGGCTGTACAGATCCAGGCGTTGGTCATCAATTGCCGCATCATCAGCCACTGCCATACCACCGCCATAATATCGACCGTTACCAACGGCAATTTGCACAGTTCTAACATGAATAGACTCTCGACCTAGACGAATCTCTGCCTTAAAGGGTCGAGCTTTCCCAATCACCCGCATTGCCGTCACGGCATAAGCCAAGATTCCCCAGGTGCGCTTGGCTTGTTTGTCTAGCTGTCTGGTGATTTGTACGCTAAGGCCTAGACTGGCGACGTTAAAGAAATGCTTATCATTGACTTGACCCAAGTCAATCCGCTGACCGAAACCCATAGCAATCACTTGGCAAGCTTGGGCTATCGATTGGGGAATTCCCAGTGTGCGAGCCAGATCGTTAGCCGTTCCTAGGGGCAGAATTCCTAAAGGTAGCTCAGTATCTAGTAATCCCTCAATGGCAGCATTTAGCGTGCCATCGCCACCACCGATGATGACTAAGTCCACGCGATCGCGATAACTGCGAATAATGTTTGGTATCTGCTGGGGCTTCTCGGTTGACTCTTCAAATAGCTCGAAGCCCAAGGCTTGCAACTGGCTGACTACTTGGTTAAGAGTCTCGCGTCCTCGCCGTGCATGGCGATTCACCAGCAACAGCGCTCGCTGAGTCATGCTGCGCCTCATCTTTAGAAAGAATGTTCTGATAATCCCACAAATTGAAGGGAAGGGCTAGAGGCTAGGGGCTAGATGTGTCTTTCCCGCTTCGCCCTAACCTCTAGTTCCTAAAATCGATAATTAACACTAAAGTAGAACCCCTCATCTTGGGCATTGGTTCCCTTATCCTCGATTTGAATCAAGGGATAACCATAGTCGAGTCGCAGGCTCAGTCGTGGTACTGGTTCCCAGATTAGCCCAAGACCGAGTCCCGCTAAAAACTGCTCCGGTGGTAATTGGCGATTCCCAGAGTCGTTATTCCAGACAACACCCGCATCGAAAAAAGGAGCTAGCTGAAAGGTAGCAGCACCCGCTTCGTTTCGTTCTAGAGTAATACGGTCTTCGAGGGAGAATCGTACACCATTGTCCCCGGCTCGGATGTTTTGTCGGTAACCCCGCAAGGATTGACCGCCACCAATGACAAATTGTTGGGACGGTAATAAGCGATTGGGTGTTAATTGGATATCGGCTCCTACGATTAAAAAGTTATTGTCACCGAGAATTTGTACGCGCTGCACCTGACCTAACCAGCTAATAAAACGTCCATCGGGATCAGGCGGGGAATTCGTCGTAGCATCAAACAAACCAGTACCGAAACTAAAGAGCGATCGCAAAGACCAAGCTCCTTTAACATCGCGGCGCAAATAATCTTGTCCAAATTTAATCACGCTTGTGGTGGTGACGCCCTCCGTATTGGCACCAGGACTGAGGGGACCGAAAATAGATGTTGACTTACTGTCTTGGTAAGCAAAGCCTAATGACAAGGCAAATTCTTCGCGGGGGCTGCGGATCAGGGGTTGTTGGAAACTAATTTCATAGAGCTGGGAGTCCCCCTGAATATCTAAGAAGCTGAAAGTGGGATCGACGATGTTGTTACGAGTCAACGAGGTTCTTAGCTGCACGGCCCCGTTCATCGCATTCACTGGCAGCCGATACGTCAAGTCCAAACTATCAGCGCCACTCCTCGTGGTGTGGTAAAAGGAAGTGCCAATCGCATCCCCATTCCCAGTCAGGTTGCGATAAAGCAAGTTGACGCCCAATCGTTCAGAACCCACACTCGGCGGCGAGTAGTTATCCACGCCGACACTGCCTTCAAAGGGATTAGCTTCAACGACGCGAACAATGAGAATACTCTGTCCCGTGCGGGTTCCCGCTCGCAGACTAGCTTCTACATTCTCAAATAAGGGGTCAGCCCGTAGCAATCGCAATTGGTCTTCCAACTGAGCGGTATTTAGAGGCGTCTTCGCGCCTAACCGCACTCGACTACGAATATAGTTGGGCTTGACTCGACGCGCTCCCTCGATTTGAATGTCTTCCAGACTTCCCTCTAAAACACGAATTTCCACAACGCCATCGGTAATCGCCTGGTCTACAAGAATGGCTCTAGAAGTGATATAACCCTGATTTAGATAGAGCTGAGTAATCGCATCTGCGACTTCTCTAAGTTGTTCCAGAGTAAGAGTACGTCCCTCAAAGGGTTGCACGATGGGAGCGATCTGGTTAGGACCAAAGACGGTGCTACCAGTAACATTAATTTTCTGGACTTGAATCGCCGGTGCGTTGGGAGCGGTTGAGGGTTGTGGGGTGGGAGAGGGTGACACCGATGGTGTGGGAGTGGGAGGCGCTTGAACCGGGGGCTGGGCATCTGGTGCGATCGGCGCTGGGCTTGGAGGTGGTTGTAGGAAGCGCTCTTGGTTTGGGTTGGGTTGTAGATTTTCCGGGGCAATGGGAGCGGCAGGAGGGAGAGTAGGAGCGGGAGGGTTCTGCGCTTGTAGGGATGGAGTGCAAGCAATGAGTGGGGCAGGGCAGTGGGGATTTTCGATACTAGGTGGGCTAGATGAAAAAGGGGCTGGAGACAGGGAGGGTTGAGACTCGATTTGACGGCTGTTGGCATTTTCATCCGTTGCCCCACGTTTGTAATCCCCAGCCAGTAAAGCCGCTCCCTGAAAGACTAGATGCCTAGGTACTAGGGATGTCTCCTCGGTGAGGGAAGAAACGGGGAGCAAAGAAGAGTTGGTAAGCTTCGCGACGGATAAATTCTCAGCATTCAATGCTAATGCTGAACTAGGTTCGGCAACACGGCGGCTTTTGTTGTCCTCCTTGCCTGGAAGCAAGGCAAAGCTTAACTTAGTTAGGGTTTTCCAAGTTTCTAGAGCGGGAGTTTCAGTCTTGTCTCCTTCTTTTCTACTGAGCTGGGGGAAGGCGTCTGGTTCGAGTTCCTGCACCGTCAAAGGCGCTGGGAAAGAGTTTCGCCCAAAGAGTTCCGGCGCTAGCGCTAGGGTTAGCGTAGCGGTTTCTTCTGAACTTTCGGTAGTAGCTTCTGGAGCAGTGGACTTGGATTGGTTGGGCTTGGTACAGTGCTTTTGAGGGAGCCAGTAGTAGCGCGAGGCAATCCAATGAGATGGAGTAGTGTCAGGGGAGCAAGCTTTGAGCGTTTTGTCAGCGAGCTTATTGGTCGGGAGCTGGTTTGTCTGTACCTCAACTGCCTTTGGTAAAGACGTTAAAGTTGCCGCCTCAGCATACCAATCCGGCAAGAGCATCGTACTTGCGGCATCGGTACAAGCAATTCCTAAACACAACGACGCAAGTTTCCGAAGAAGTTTTGTTGTTCCCAACCCTGTGGGCATAGCTATGATGTTGCTACGGAGCCGCTTGTGCGCTATCTTGCCCCGTTTTACTGTTTTCATGCCCGTAGGGCTGTAGGCTATAGCACTATTTATTAAAACCTCACACCAAAGCAATGCCATCTTCAAGCGCATCGGATCTCTGATTCTCCTTGAGTCGATGTATTTACGGAGTTTGGGGCGTGACAACTCATACGAAATGAGTAGAATGCCCCAAAAAGCTTACCCCCATTACTGATATCAACAGGAATAAGGCTCCTAATGCCGGAAAGCTCTCCTAAGGTTTTCAGCCTCAGCCCTTCAGATATGCGATCGCTCATTTGAGGAGGTGGGAAAGTAATACGAAAGTCTTGAGCTGCTAAAATTTTCTTCTTCATCGCTATAGCTAATTAGTTATCCTCAACCGACTGTCATTCTGAGAAATTGTTCATTTTTGAAATTCTCCGAGTACGAGTGTGCCACGCTAAGGAGCTGGGTGTAATTAGACCTAGATATAAAAAAATAAGAAAATCCTACCAGTGCTCCCTCTTATTTCATCACCCCATTATTCAACCTCGTCAGTCCACCTGATGCCAAAGACTTTCTAACCGACGCCGCCATGCCCCCAACACCTGTTCGCGAGCTTGGGCATCTTGCTCTAGGTCGCCCATTAGTCCTTCTCGATAGAAGCGGTCTAGGGTTTGGAGCGTTGCCTCAAGGGATTGCCCTTGCTGCTTGGCTACCTGAATAATTTGACGAATACGATTATCAACAAACTGATCGAAGCTGCTAGTAAAACCCCGTTGACGTAGAGATACCAGTCGTGCAACGGCTGCTGAAAAGTCCTCAGGCTCAAGAGTTTCGCGGTTGTGCTGGAAAACTCCCCACAGAACGTTTTGATTCAAGGCATAGCGCGTTTCCTGAGTTTCATCAAAATTAGCTTCTAGTAGCTGTTCGACGAATGGTTGTGCCTCTTGAGCGGGTGCAATGGGAATCAGGATGCGTAGCCATGACTGGTCTTCTGAGAGTAGTACTAAAAGTCGTAGCTGAGGCGTTTCTACCTGCCACGTACCTGGTTCTCTCCTCTGAACGGCTGCTGCATCAAATAGTTCTGCGAGCTTATTGGCAATTTCTTCAGATTTCATAGTTCTCGAAAAAAAAATCCCCCGGTTGCTGTGGGGGAGGTCAAAATATCAACGCAATGAAATGGGCTTCCCTAATTCAGTTTGGAATTCTGAGTCGAGAGGGTTTGGTGTTTTTGGTTAATCGAAAGCTTGCAGTTGTGCCTAATCAAACCCATCCCTAGACCATTCTCCTACTTAAAGGCATCGCCCTGACAATTGCCAAACGTTTTAGACGAGCCATTCTTGAACGGCTTCTTCTTTGGTGTTGGTATTGCGCGATGGCGTTTCACGAGTGAATTTCATGTGGATTGAGCGAGTCTGCTCACCATCTGCGGCTACTGCCATGATTGGGTAGTCAATTAGACCATCCTGGAAGGACATCTGGAAGCGGAAAGTCCCATCGGGATTTAGTTTGATCGGGCGACCACCAATCGTAACATTAGCATCAGGCTCGGTGGCTCCATAGACAATTAACTCAGCATCCGCAACTAACCAGAACTGGCGCGGGCGCATTGGAGGCATGGAAGCAGAGAAACCAACACCGGACATTCCAACCCCAGACATGGTCAACCCCGACATGGTCGGTACAGCCCACATGCCAACGCCGGAGGGGAAGACATAGGAGCTGATTGCCTGCTCGTGAACTGGAGCTTGCTGCATGGAACCGTACAAGGAACCAGCCACTCGTTGAGCTTCGGTAGATTGCGCCATGCCAAAGATTTGGTCGTAGATGGGGTTGCCTGCTGCATCTACGGTGCTGCCACCAGCGACAACGCCGTAGGAGGCTTTCTTGCTGGGGGGAACCAGTTCCAGGAAGGTCTTACCACGCAACTCTTCTTCCCAGCTAACGGTGATGAATTGGTCTTCAATCCAGTCGGAGGGGTAGACGGGAGGAACGCGGACGGGTGCGGACCGAGCGAGAACTAGCCAACGACCATCAGCACAACGGTAGCCAATATCCACAACATAATCGCGATCGCTGACTGGCATGGGCAAGTACCATTCCCGTGCTAGCTCGTCGCAAGGATATTCTTGAATGCTGTGGGGGGCTTGGTACTCCAGGCTGATGTCGGTGACATCGTAAATCCGCAACGCTAGCTGTTGTCCTCCCTGACGGCGCAGGTCTTCTTTATGCTCGTTGGGAATGTCCCAATAGGTGTAAGCCCATTGTGGGTCGCGGGGCATCAGAACAATTCTGCTTTCACCGTAGCCTGCGGGTAAATCGGCTAGCTCCTCATCAACTGAAGCAAGGGTTCCTCCGGTGCGATCCTCTTGACCTAATTCAAACTTTGCTGCTTCCACTTCTGGTTGTGCCTCCACGGTACGAGATGGACTGATTGAGATGCTTGTGCGTTGAATTTTTTGAATTTCTGCCAGCAACTGCGACTTGCGCATCCGGCTGTAACGAGAGACACCATACTCGCTGGCAACTCTACGCAGTTGCCGCAGTGTCATCTCTTCTAAGGGTGGGCGTTCTTTTGCCATGATTTATGCTCTCCAAGTAGTTAGGACGGCAGGTATATCGCTCCTGATGAATCAAAGGGTTTCATTCGTCATGAAAGATATTCAAGCGTTAAACGTCACTTACCTTTTCGCTATAGTTACTTACCAGTTTTGTTTATGAGTTCCCAGCGTGCGATCGCTTGGCTTGTGTCCCTTAAGTGAGGCGCGGAAAGATCCGCTCATGCTAGCTTTTTAACCCTTTGGTTTCACTAGCTCCTACTTTTTACTTCTGGTCTTTGGTACTGCTATATGCGATCCAGCAGGTGGGTCATCATTTATACAGGTATCTGGGTCGAGCCAGCCGCCAACGATCTCAGAAATTCTAAAAATCAGCATTTCTTTGGGATCGCCTTGATTACTTTATGTAACAGAAAAGCCTGGGGTCGGGTCAAGGGGCTGA
>JALYGX010000447.1 GCA_030776905.1 Cyanobacteriota bacterium
GATTTGTTGGATGAGACGGGACGAGTTATCGCTCGCTTGGAGCAGTGGCAGGATCGATACTTTACGATTCCTCACAGTTTCTACCAGTGCCGCTTATATCCACAAACCTCGTACTTATCCCAGGCTTGGATGCAGTGGGAGACAGGTTTGGTGTGTCGGCGTTTAGAACCCTTTCCAGAGCATTTCCTCGATGATTCCTGGGGGATTTGGAAGCGCGTACTGGCTCACGTTATGTTAAGCGATCGCGAACGGGAGTTTTGGTACGGCTTACCAGAGAAAGGACCACGGCGCAATGACTGGTTGTTAGGGCGAATTGCCGCTAAGGATGCACTACGTCAGTGGGCGCAACAAACATTCAACCTAGAACTCGCACCTGCCGATATTGAAATCCTCTCTACACCCTTGGGCAAGCCATTAGTACGCTGTCCGGAATTGGAGGCGATGGGTTCATTACCCGATATTTCCATCAGCCACAGTCGCGGTCATATCGTTGCTGTTCTCGCCCATCCTACTATGCATATCGGTGTCGATCTAGAGCGACTGGATGCCCTGCCTGCTGAAGATTGGCTCAACGGTGCATTCGCCAAGCAAGAACTGAGCTTAGTAACTCAACTCGATAAAGCGACCAGCGTGGGGCTGTGGTGTGCCAAGGAAGCGGTCGCCAAAGCTCTTGGTACGGGGCTTCAAGGTGTTCCTGCACAATGGCAAATTACCCACTATTCAACAGATAGCCAAGAAGTTACTGTGACTTATGAAGGTAAGCCTTTCCTAGTTAAACTTTGGCATTTGGATCATGAAGTTCTAGCGATTTGTCAGTCTCCGGCAACTCCCCAGCTTAGCCATTTTTACGGCTAACTCAGTTAAAGCGTTTCAGGAGACTTGATATTAAAATGCTGACGTTAGAAATGCTAAGTTCGTGACCATTACCGACTAGAGACAACCACTATGCAAGTTACAGAACGGCAAGTTCAATCTGACATTGTAGAAATTTTGAAAGACATGACTCAGGAATGGGACATGGATGTAAATGAGATTGCTTCAGATACCAAGCTAGTAGAAGACCTTAGCTTTGCCTCCGTTGACATCATCCATCTGGTTGTGTCTATAGAAGAGCATTTTAAGCAGAAGCTGGGATTTAATGAGTTGCTGATGAGAGATGGTCGATATCTTGATGACCTCAGCGTTGAGGAGTTATCGAGTTTTGTTTCACGGAAATTAAACGGAGAAAATAAATGACTAAAACTTTATTTATTGGACTAGATGGTGCTACGTTTACGGTTCTCGATGAGATGACTCGTGACTTGCCTGAAGTCGGTATCACGATGCCTTTTCTAAAAAAGTTTATGGAAACAGGCTGTCGGGCAAAATTGCGCTCTACACCTAACCCCCTCACTCCCCCCGCCTGGGTTTCAATTATGACGGGTCGGATGCCTGGAAGTCATGGCGTCTATGATTTCATCCGCGCTGAAGAAAAGGGTGAAGATGTTTATTTCACGCTCTCTGATTCTAGAGATATTCTGACAGAAACGATTTGGTCGATGGCGAGTCGTCAAGATCGTACAGTTGTGGCATTAAACTTCCCCATCACAGCGCCACCCCGACCTGTTAATGGTTCTATGGTTCCTGGATTTGTGCCGTGGAAGCATTTGCGTCGCAATACGACACCTCCAGAATTGTACGATCGCCTTAAGGAAATTCCCGACTTTGACCCGAAGGAGTTGGCTTGGGACTTTGACCGGGAAAAACAAAGTCTGGAGGTGATGACTGGGGAGGATATGGAGAATTGGGTGCGCTATCATATTCCTCGCGACGAACAGTGGTTCAAAATTGCTGAAAAGTTGCTGCGTGAGGATAGTCCCGATTTAATGGCAGTGCTATTTGATGGTGTAGACAAGCTTCAGCACCAAGTCTGGAAGTTTGTTGACCCTGCCTTAGTGCCAACCAATCCAACTCCTTGGGAGAAGCGGGTGCGCGAACTCTGTCTAGAGTATTTCCGGAAGTTAGATGGTTATATTGAGAAGCTAGTCGAACTCGCGGGTCCTGATGCTCAAGTCTTTATGGCGTCGGATCATGGCTTTACTGCAACGACAGAAGTCCTGCGTATCAATGCCTTCTTGCACGAGAAAGGCTATCTGGCGTGGAAGGAAACCGATGATAGTGAGGCAGCACAGCGACGGGAAGCGAGTTGGTTTGCTAACCTTGATTGGGAAAAAACCCTGGCATACTGTCGTACCCCGTCTAGCAACGGCATTACGATTCGTGTGGCTCAAAATCCTGGTGACCCAGGTGTGAAGCCGGAAGAGTATGAAACTTTTCGCCAGAAGCTAATTCATGACCTGGAAAGTCTCAAAGACCCCAATACAGGAGAGCGAATTATCCAAGCAATTTACAAGCGCGAAGATGTTTATTCTGGTGTGGCAATGAAAGAAGCACCCGACTTAACTTTGGTACTGCGCGACTATGGTTTTGTCTCGATTCGGAATATTTTACCTGTGGTCGAGCCTCGTGAAACCCCGGCGGGTACGCATCATCCTGATGGTGTTTTCTTAGCAGGAGGTTGCGGAGTTAAGTCGGGATTTAAAGGAGAACTGCAAAATATTGTGGATGTGACAGCCACGATGATTTACAGCCTTGGCTTACCTGTGCCAAAAGACCAAGAAGGGTCTGTTGCTGAAACGTTCTTTACTGAAGATTATCTACAGTCAACACCTATTGTTTTAGACGGACAAACTTCACTTAAGAAGGATACAGATTCTGACTCTGAAGCTATCAGCGATGAGGAAAAGGAGCAAATCATGGCTCAGTTACAAATGCTTGGGTATATGGAGTAGATGTTATCTCCCGATGAGTTATCAAACTACTGATAACCTAATTCCTGAGCTAATTTTACAAGTAAGGGACTAAATTCTTTACTGTCTGTACGCCAAGGTAAGGGACCCTGAAGCTGACTAGGTGCGATCGCTCTTTGATGAAAAGCAGGTGACTGTAAAAAGTTTAGGTCGTTTCCTAAGTGAGCGCCATAGGGTCCCAAGGCAGCGTAGGGAGAGTCTTGAGGACGTAACATCGCTTGAAAAATCGATTCATCCCAACTCAGGTTTAACCACTGACAGAGCATTTCAAAATGCGATCGCGGGTCAGTTAAAATATCCTCACCACGCAGTCGCATTTGTTGCTCGGCAGGCACGGTACTTAAAAACTCCAAAATATTACATTGCATACTGTACCAGGCATACTGAGCATCAACAGTCGGTGGCTTAGTTGAATAATCAATAGAGTTGGAAAGGATTGCCATTGCACCATTCGCCATCCTCATCATTGACTGTCCTTGAGTCCTGGGATGCCTAATTAAATGTAGGTAGTGAGCATTGGGAAAAGTATCACGAATTCGATTGAGAATTTCAGGTTTTGTAACGTAGGCAGGACTTTTATCAACAATTCGTAGGGGGGCAACTTTCCGACATAGTTCTATATAAACCTCCCCCGTACTACAGTGGACGCGGTTTAAAATCCAACGATACGCCATATCAATAGACAGTAGAGTTTGTTCGCCACTATAAAGTTGGGCAACGCTACGCAATAAGCCATGCATCTGAAATTGGCGTACACCCTTCAGTCGTTCTAATAGCTGTCCGAGAGTCTCAGCGATGAATAAATTAAGTTCTGGAACTCCGTAAGTTTCCGGATGCTGACCCAGCATCGTACAAATCACGGATGTAAAAGAACGGGGCGCACCAAGGATGAAGATAGGTTGAGGTACAGTCATATCAGAGTGAGCTATCAATTTTGTCACTAATATCGATTCTATAAAAATTTAAATAATTATCTTTTTTATGTTTAATTGTCGAGCTAATTTAAATAATTCTTTATAAAAAGCTATTTTCTATTCGTTACACTAATGTAAATTAAATCTTCATCTGGAGAAGCTAGTTAGTGCTATAAGAAAATCAAAATTTATGGGTATACTTCAAGTAGAATTCAGGATTTATTTGATGAAAAGCAAGTCAGGCAAGTTAATAACATTTTTGACCGGAATAGTAGCTATAGCAATCTTTATTTATGGTGTATTTCACCCTAGCATAACCAGAGCCGCTTCGTTTCTTGACAATTTACCTGCCGATTATGGCGTTTATTCAGGGCGCTTATTAGCAGGTAGAGCTTGTACTTGCTCAACTGGAGGAATATCTGGCGGACCACCACCACCGCCTCCCTGTAATATAGATCCTTGTTTTGGGAGTTCCATTACTCGCTATGCCTGGGTTGATACCAATGCACCAGGTATTGACTCAACATATTGTGATGAACGAAGGCAGTCTAATGCACAAGGTACACCGCCATGTTTTCAGCTAGATGGTGATGATGCTTTGATCATTTCAGGAAGTATGTCTCCCATACAGGCATTAAGTTACTATAGCTTCACTTTTTACCAGAGTTTTACAAACTCTGAGCAAGCTCCAGATAATTACAATCTAGTTCAAGCCAGCGTTAATCTAGGGCTGAATAATAGTAACTTGAAACAGGGTCCTAATGGGGCATACTATTTAGTGGTTACAGCGAACACCAATACTTTTAATGTAGTTAAACGTGCCTTAAATGCTGCTGGGGTTCCTAACGCAATTATTAACACTTACTACGTCCCAGCAAGTGTAACTAATTTGGGAACTGCTTCCTATCCTGATCAACTATCACTTTTACTTCGTCTTTCATCACAGACCGTGGCAGAAAGACAACAAGTGAATACTTTTGTACAACAGACTATACCTGCTACAAAGGTGACGTTTATCAAAGGACCTAGAGTCTATGGAAATGTAACGTTTAACAATATTCCCCAATGGGAAAATCGGCTAAGAGCAACTGATATCGAGTATAAAATCGGTTTAGACCGGAACCTTGCCGCATTAGAACAGGCTGTTACCAATGCCTATGCTCACCAAGGATACAGTGTCAAAGCACGTCTAACTGAAAGTCCACTTCATGTTGATACGAATGAATGTAGGACAACTCCTACAAGTTGTGCCTACGATTCTCCGGATGCTCTCTACAGTAGTTACCCGTGTGATTTTTCCCCAACTTTATTGAAAACAGGTAATTGTTATTATCAGTTGAGGACAGATAGTAACGATGACATTCTCGTATTGCTTGGTATAAACCATAGCCTTGTCGGGTATAAGACCCTATCCGCCTATATTTCTGAAGAATCAAAACTCATTCCCGGCAGTAAAGATGGCTCGTTTTCTTTTGTTGGCTTATCTACTAAAGGTTCAGCAAATCAGTATTTATCGACAGCCAATGCTTCTCAGTTATACGCCGTTAAAATAGCCCGTGATTGCGGCAATGAATTATACTGTGCTGCTGTACCTTTTCTAGGAAATCCGGGCGACTTAACGGGATTTTACCTCAATCACCGAGTTTATTTAGATAAAGTTACCTATACAGCTCCCAATCCGGCGAATCTAGTTCCGTCAATTTTAATTTGGTTTGAGAGAAATGCCTAAAGACAGTCCTATGTATTTCTCAACAATCATGCTAAGAGTTTTTGGGTTGACGGCTATTTTAGCGGCTGCTTGGATACCCTTAGGCGTTGAAGTTGCTGCTAGCAAGCCAATACGTGTAGGTTCCGAACATCAAATAGCGGATTCAGAGATTAATACGCCAGTTTGCTACATCCGAACAGAAGACGGTAGGATTTTAGATCTTAGGAATTTATGTGCACAACCAGCTAGGGATACTAGGAATACAGCTGCTCAAGCCGCAGATGTCAAACGATTGCTAGCCACTAATCAGTGTCCTGGGTGTAACCTGAGTGGTGCAAACCTTGCCAAGGCTAATCTACGCTTTGCCAACTTGCTTAACGCCAACCTCAGTGGAGCCAATCTTGGTGGTGCTAGTCTAATTGGGGCAAACCTGAATGATGCTAACTTGATGGGTGCTGACTTGAAGGGCGCGAAACTGAATGGAGCGAGAATGATGCGTACTAACTTAAATGGTGCCAGCTTAGTTGAGGCTAATCTGTTGGGAGCTAACTTGATTGGTACAAACTTAAATGGTGCAAAACTGAATTCAGCAAAGATGCCTGATGGAAACCTTCATAACTGAGTAATTTAGGCGATCGCTTTATCCCATCAGCAAGATAGTAGCCCCAGTATCTCAGGAAAGCGATCGCCTATGCCATCAGGAATTTATTACTTCCGTGCTGCGCCTATTTGGGCTACAAAAAAATCCGCACTCCTATTAGAATCTCTTACTACAAAGTTTCCGAAAGTCGCGTTTCCTCTAAAAGTACCTACTACAGTAACTTTCGCAACAGCATTCAGAGCAATGGCATAATTGACATCATCGCCATCGCCGCCCGCCTGCTTGACCCAGATTAGATTACCCTGAGGGTTATATTTAGCAATAAACATATCTCTAAATCCTGCGCTTTTGAAGACTGTAGAGCCAAAGGTAATGGTGTTTGGAAACTCTCCACTGATATAAGAGTTACCTGCTTCATCCACTTCTATCTCACAGCCTTCATCGGCACCTGAACCACCTATCTGACGAACCCACAGGACATTACCAGAAGCATCAGTTTTAGCGAGGAAGATATCTTTAGAACCCCCAACACTATTGAGTGTTTTATTACCAAATTTCACCGACCCACTAAAAACTCCAGAAAAATAAATATTGCCTGCCGCATCAGTACCAATTCCTCGGCCATAATCTTCACCAGTACTGCCAAAACTCTTCGTCCATAGCAGATTTCCCGAAGGGTCATATTTAGCTAAGAAAATATCTCTAAGATTACTGGCACTTTCAACCTTCTGAGAACCGAAACTTAAAAGACCTGTAAATTCTCCAGTGGTTAAAACATTGTTCTGTTTATCTGCCGCAATACCTCGTCCGCGTTCCTCACCGGCTCCGGCAATCTGTTTAGCCCAGAGGAACTTGCCATTCGGGTCATACTTTGTAACGAAAACATCCTGCTTTCCCTGATGATTTAACACCACATCTTCTACTTTAACGGTTCCGTAGGTGTTAGCAAGAACCAAGGCATTTCCTGAAGAGTCAG
>JALYGX010000448.1 GCA_030776905.1 Cyanobacteriota bacterium
GTGGTAGCGATGATAAAACGATTAAGATTTGGCATCTAGATACAGGGCGAGAACTTTATACACTCCGGGGTCATGGCGGTACAGTTTATTCCGTCGCCTACTCTTCGAGAACGCCTACAGTGAACAGCCCCACAGGGCAAATTCTTGTTAGTGGTAGCGCTGATAAAACGATTAAGATTTGGCAGCGTGAATAAGGATTTCCTTTCGGTGTGAACAATGCTTTAACAGCGACAACCTCCCCCACTAAGACTATTGGCAATGGCTGGATTTACCTTCCATCTACCTTGTTGGATATCTTCTGGAGTAATACTAGTGGCTGCTGGAATGGGATGTTCTCCAGTTTCATTAATCCAAAATACCGGATGAAAAATTTGCATCGCCGTATGAGTGTCCATCGTTGGAGCAATTTGTGTAATTAACCCCAAATTTTGGTAAATAAACTCACACAATCGCACATTGTCATCTACCGCCCCCATTCCCGATGCACCACTGACAAATAGTTCAAAGTCGGGAATGCAAAAGGTGTTTTGAACATCGATTAACAACAAGCAGATGCGATTTTTGTCTTCAGTCGCAGGCTGGATAGTGTGCTTTTTCACCCAGTCTTCAGCTTCAGTGGCTCTAGCTTGATAGGGTACTCGCCAGACTTCCCCTACTTTTGCAGCATCGAAGTGCGGTGGAATCGGTAGTTGCTTTGTGGTTTGGGTAGTCATAGATTGATTCCTTTTTGATTAAAAGTTGAGACACTCTCCCCTGTCCCTTAGGTAGCTGATGATGAAATTTCTCAAGTTCAGCCGAGGTATTTCTGATGCGAGTGTCTAGATAGTCGCCATGTATCTTAATAAGGGTATCCTTTGAAATTCAGCCGAAAGTCTTTGAGCTATTCTCTACCACTAAGCTCCTATCCTGCTTATGACTATTATTCCCGGCTACCAAAGTTTCGCCCAAATCTATGAAAGTGCCAATTCCTTAATCTATCGAGCTATCCGAGAGCGGGATAACAAGGCAGTTATCCTCAAGGTACTCAAAGAAGACTATCCTACCCCCCAAGAACTCACCCGATATAAGCAAGAATATGAAATCACCCGCCACCTAAATCTGGATGGTGCTATCAAAGCTTTTGCTCTAGAACCCTATCAGAGGACTCTGGTAATCATCTTCGAGGATTTTGGCGCATCATCCTTAAAGCTACTGATGGATGAGCGGATGAAGGCAGGCACCAGAGCAATGCCTCTACAGGAATTTCTCAGGCTCGCCATTCAGATTACACAGAGTTTAGGCACGATTCATGCAGCATCAGTCATCCACAAAGATATTAACCCCTCCAACATTGTCCTTAACCCAGAAACCGAGCAGCTAAAAATCATTGACTTTGGCATTTCTACTGTCTTAACCCGCTCTAACCCCAACTTGTCTCATCCCAATGTCTTAGAAGGCACTTTAGCCTACATATCGCCAGAACAGACAGGACGGATGAATCGTTACCTCGATTACCGCACAGACTTTTACTCCCTAGGGGTTACCTTTTACGAACTGCTGACAGGGAAGGTGCCTTTTGCAACGACGGATGTCCTGGAATTGGTACATTGTCAGATAGCCAAACAGCCTAAATCGCCCCGTGAGGTTAATTCAGAAATTCCTCAAGTGCTTTCAGACATCATCATGAAACTGATGGCAAAAACCGCAGAGGAGCGCTACCAAAGTGCCTGGGGAATTATTGCCGATTTGGAGGAATGTAAACGGCAGTTGGAGGTAACTGGCACAGTCGAAGACTTCCCCATAGGTTCTCAAGATATTTCCGACAAGTTTCAAATTCCACAGAAGCTTTATGGACGCGAGGCGGAAGTTGAAACTTTAATGACGGCATTTGAGCGAGTAGCAGGGGGAGACAAGGGAGCGAGAGTAGCTGAAAATTCCCCCAAGTCCCCAGTCTCCAGTCCCCAATCCCGAATAGAAATGATGCTGGTGACGGGTTATTCCGGCATTGGTAAATCAGCATTAGTGCAGGAAATTTATAAACCCATTACCCAAAGACGTGGTTATTTGATCTCTGGCAAATTTGACCAATTTCAGCGCAATATTCCCTACTTGGCTGTTGTCAGCGCCTTTACGGGATTGGTACGGCAAGTGTTAACAGAAAGTGAAGCACAGCTAAACCAATGGCGAGAAAAACTCTTAGCTGCCCTTGGTTCCAACGCTCAGGTGATTATTGATGTGATTCCAGAAGTGGAACTGATTGTGGGCAAACAGGCTGCTGTACCAGAGTTAGGAGCAACCGAGGCTCAAAATCGCTTCAATTTGGTATTTCAAAACTTCATCCGGGTATTTTGTTCTTATGAGCATCCCTTAGTCATCTTTTTGGATGATTTACAGTGGGTTTGCCCAGCCACACTTAAGTTGATAGAACTCATGCTCACGGATACAGATATGCAATATCTGTTTCTGATCGGCGCATATCGGGATAACGAAGTGAACCCCACCCATCCCTTGATGATGACCCTTGAGGGTTTACGCAAACAAGGGGCAACTATCAACCAGATTATCTTAGCTCCCCTAGCACTAAATCATATTACCCACCTAATTGCTGAAACTTTGCACAGCGATACCGAATCAGTCAAACTCTTAGCCGAACTGGTAGGGCGTAAAACCGGGGGTAATCCTTTCTTTGTGAATGAGTTCCTGAAAACTCTGTACACTGAAAACTTGCTCACCTTTATTCCCCCAGGAGAGATAGGGAGATGGAGAGATAGAGAAATAATTACCCCCTTACCTAATTGGGGTTGGTGGCAATGGGATATTGCTCAAATTGAGGCACAGAATATTACCGACAATGTTGTGGAATTAATGATTGGCAAGTTGAAGAAACTGTCAAAATCAACCCAGCATATTTTACGATTGGCGGCTTGTGTAGGTGCATATTTTGACTTAAACACCCTCTCTATCATCTGCGAAAAATCTTCAGCAGAAATTTTTTATGACCTACTGGTGGCAGTTCAGATAGGGTTAATCTTGCCCACCTCTGAGTTAGATACTCAACTCTTAATCCAAGATTATAAATTCGGGCACGACCGCATACAACAAGCCGCTTATACCTTAATTGATGAGGCACAAAAAAAAGCCGTTCACTTACAAATTGGTCGCTTGCTGTTGCAGAATATTGTACCGGAGGCGTTATCAGAGAAACTATTTGAGATAGTCGATCATCTGAATGTTGGGTGGGAACTTATAACCCATCAAGCCGAACGAGATGAAATCGCTAAACTGAATCTGATGGCGGGTCAGAAAGCTTTGACGGCAACGGCTTATGAAGCGGCCCTCAAGTATTTCAACGCAGGGCGACAACTCCTGAGCGCAGATAGTTGGCAGAACTCGTATGACCTAACTTTAGCTCTATACGAGGCTGTAGCAGAGGCAGCCTACCTCACGGGAAACCTTGAGCAGATGGAGCAATCAGTGGAGGTGGCACTAAACCGTGCCAAGACAGTGCTTGACCAAGTGAAAGTCTATGAGGTCAAGATTCAAGCCGCTTGGGCACAGGGCAACCTCAAAAAAGCGATCGAGATTGGGCTACAAGTGCTGAAGCTATTGGGAGTGATATTACCAGAAGAGCCGAGCCAGTTGGATATTCAAAGAGGACTGGAGGAAACGGCTTCACTCTTAGCTGGGCAAGAAATAGAAGACTTAATTAACCTGCCGGAAATGACCGAACCTGAAAAGCTGGCAGTCCTGTCTATCCTATCTATTACAACTGCTTGTGCCTACACAGCCGCACCAGCACTAGTTCCGCTACTAGTGTGCGAGCAGGTAAATTTATCTATCAAATATGGCAATACAGCTTTGTCTACATTTACTTATGTTTTATACGCAGGAGGAATTCTGTGTGGAATAGTCCAAGACATTGAATCTGGTTATAAATTTGGCAAATTGGCTTTAGATTTGATGGAACGATTAAATGCCAAGAAACTCAAGCCTCAGCTATTTGAAGTATTTGGTGGCGCTGTAGTAGTCTGGAAAGCTCATCTCAGGGAAAGCATACCAATTTTGATTGGGGGCTATCAAAGTGGAGTGGAAATCGGAGATTTTGCGTATGCTGGCTATAGTGCGTTATATGCGTGCGAGCATTCATATCTTAGCGGTCAAGAACTGACGGGGCTAGAACAGAAAATAGCAACCTTCAATAAGTCTATACATCAACTCAAGCAGGAAACCCCTTTTAATTGGACTGCAATACTTTGGCAGGTAGTTCTTAACTTGCTAGATCGGGCGGAAAATCCTATGCGGTTAATTGGTGATGCTTACAACGAAGAGCGATCGCTGCCGCGTGCAATTGCCGCGAATGACAGAACTGGACTTCACAGATTTTATCTAAATAAACTTATCTTGTGTTATCTGTTTGGCGAAGAGCATCAAGCCGTAAAGAATTCGATTCTGGCAGAACAGTATTTAGACGGTACACTGGGACTAGTAATTGTAGCTCTATTCCATTTCTATGATTCTCTGGTGCATTTAGACAGATTTATTGAGGCTTCAAACTCAGAGAAAGAGGTTTACCTTAATCGGGTTAACATCAACCAAGAAAAGATGCAGAAGTGGGCGCATCATGCACCAATGAATTATCTGCATAAGTTTTATCTAGTCGAGGCTGAGAAAGCACGAGTTTTAGGGCAGATTGCTGAAGCAATGGATTTTTATGAGCAAGCCATTAAAGGAGCAAAGGAAAATAGCTTTATCCAAGAAGAAGCCTTAGCTTATGAGTTAGCCGCTAAGTTTTATCTGGCGCGGGGCATGGAGAAAATTGCCCAAACTTATATGAAAGAGGCACACTACACCTATACACATTGGGGCGCTACGGCAAAAGTTAAGGATTTGGAATTACGGTATCCTCAGTTTTTTGCCAAAAGGTCACCCAACTCTAGCAAGACTACTCAAACTATTTTAGACACTAGCGAAGAAACATCTACAGACTTAGATTTGCTAAGTATTGTCAAAGCCTCGCAAACTCTTTCAGGTGAACTTATGTTAGATACCCTGTTAGA
>JALYGX010000449.1 GCA_030776905.1 Cyanobacteriota bacterium
TATTCTCAACAATTTACGCTTGATTATTCAGCCAGTCATCTTCTTTCATTTAATCACTCCTTGGTTAAATGTTTTCCAGATTCCGATGTTGAAACAAGGTTTTTTTCACTTAATAAGCATTATGAATCAGTTCAACGCTTATGTTCTGGATGGATAGAATCACAGGAGCGTAAATATTTTACTCTGATCAGAGTGACAAAAGAGGGTTATCTTGCTGCAAGTATTCTCCGATGTAGTTAACCCTGTCCCTTGAAATACACATCACACACTAATAGCGCTTCCGTATAAAGTAGTAGATGATGGTACGTCCAAGGGTAGAGAAGAGTGTTGGGTGCTGAAACTATTGATGAGACAACCCTTACGAGCCTCTGGGAAGCACAGCTCAATCAGATCAGACGGTTTGAGAAGAATCGGACATTAGGTAGTATTACTGCACCAAGTCTCCCATCTCTCCCGAAAAAAGTCGTTCTCCCTGAGTTCACCTAACTTTACAAACACCCTCTTAGGCAAAGTGACGGCTTGTGATTGCAATCACGGGGATGGAATGAGCACTAGGGTAGGTTTGCCAATGGCAAAGCTGATGGTCTGGCGTTAGATAGCGCATGAGGAGTGATGATGTCAACCTAACTACTGAAAATCTCAAATTAGCTAACAAGGCGTACTAGAGCATACGGCGAACTCTTTCATTCCTGAAACAGGGAATGATTATCAACGGAATGAAGTGATTTCCCAGACCGTGAAAAGACCCCGCAGCAAACACTGCTGAATTGATTGGCTCAAACTATAAGCAATAAAAATATGTGTGTTCAGAATCAATTTAGTTGCTTTCTGATTGGAGAAAGAACTTTACTTATTCAATGTGCTGAGCTTCTTTTAGAGCGGGGTCATCAGATTTTCGGCGTCATCTCCCCTGATGTATCGATAAGTAGCTGGGCGAAGGGAAAGGACATACCTTACATCCAGCCAACAGATAATCTCATAGCATTTTTAAGACAACAGCCTTTTGATTACCTTTTCAGCATTGTTAACAACTCCGTCTTACCTAAAGAAATTTTGGAGTTGCCGCGCCAGCTAGCCATCAGCTACCATGATGCAGCCCTGCCGAAGTACGCGGGAGTCAATATTACCTCTTGGGCTTTGATGCATTGGGAGAAGACTCATGGGGTGACGTGGTATGTGATGAGCGATTGGGTTGAGGGCGGCAATATCCTGAAGCAGGTTGCTATCGATATTGCTGATGACGATACGGCTTTTACTCTCAATGGGAAATGTTATGAAGCGGCGATTCGTTCGTTTGAAGAGTTAGTTGATGAGATCTCAAGTGGTCAAGCGTTAGCGAACAAGCAGAACCTAGATGAGTTAATTGCCCAGCACGAGGCTTTTTGGGTAGAGAGGCTGGCGACGTTACAGCCCATCACGGTTCCCTATGCAGATCGGACGGCATCGCACTTGAATCAGAAGCAGTACACGAGTGTAAAGATGTCCATACCGCATGAGGCCACAACCTTCCTGGAGGAGTGCCATCCCGATTGGAATCCGAGTGACTTTCTGTTTGCTGCTTTTGCTATTTATCTGGCCCGTATTGGAGGAACTGGATGTTTTGATATCGGATTTAGAGATGTCGAGCTGCAACGGGAGTTGGTAGGACTGGAAGGCTTTTTTGCCTCAATTGTTCCTTGTCGTGTAGATATAGACTACGAGCAAAGTTTTGAGGAAGTTTTTGAAGCTTTAAGGAAGCAAGTGGAGTTGACCAAACTTCACAAGACTTATGCCCGTGATGTCGTAGCTAGGTATCCGGCTCTTCGTTCACTGCCTGAGCTGAGTCGTGAGCCGATGTTTCCGGTGGTCGTAGAACAGATAGAAAAACTAGACGACCACCAAGCTGGGTCTGGTAATGAGTTGACCCTGGTCATTCCGTCAGAGGGGAAAGAATGCTGTTGGCTCTATGACACCGAGGCATTGGATGGTGACAGCATTGCCAGGATGTTGGCTCAGTTTACTACTTTTTTGCAAGGTATCGTAACTGACCCCAAAGGGCGCGTTGCCGCTCTGCCTCTGTTATCTGAGCCGGAGCGTCACAAAATTCTGGTGGAGTGGAATGATACTCAGGCAGATTACCCCAAGGATAAGTGTATCCATCAGCTATTTGAGGAGCAGGTGGAGCGGACACCTGATGCGGTGGCAGTAGTTTATGAAGACAAACAGTTAACCTATCGGGAACTGAATGCAAGAGCGAATCAGCTAGCGCACTACCTGCAAAAACTGGGGGTAGGAGCGGAAGTTTTAGTGGGGATTTTCGTAGAGCGATCGCTTGAGATGATGGTGGGGCTTCTCGGTATTCTCAAAGCGGGTGGAGCCTACGTTGCTCTCGATCCTGCGTATCCCTTTGAACGGCTGGGCTTCATGCTGGAAGATTCTTCTGTACCAGTGCTGCTGAGTCAGTCGAAGCTGGTCGAGAAGCTTCCCCCACATTCTGCGCGTCTCGTCAACTTGGACAAAGACTGGGAAGAAATTGTCCAACAAAGCAAGGATAACCCTAGCAGCGTCACCCCCGATAACCTAGCCTACGTTATCTACACATCAGGGTCTACAGGAAAACCCAAAGGCGTTTTAATCCAACACGGGTCGCTAGTCAATTACACAACGGCTGCGAGTGCTGAATATAGAATATCTGAATGCGATCGCATCCTCCAGTTTGCCTCTATTAGTTTCGATGCGAGTGCCGAAGAAATCTACCCCTGCCTGACTTCGGGTGCAACACTCGTCTTACGAACCGATTCCATGCTGGACTCAGTTGGTGGATTTTTGCAAAAGTGCAGAACTTGGAACTTAACCGTCCTAAGTCTACCGACAGCGTACTGGCATGAACTGACAGCAATATTAAGCAAAGAAACTTTGGCACTCCCCCCATCATTACGCTTGGTAATCATTGGCGGAGAAAAAGCACTGCCCAAACGATGGGAAACTTGGCTTGAGTATGTAGGACAGCGAGTGTCCCTGGTGAATACTTACGGCCCTACAGAAGCGACTGTGGTGGCAACGATATGCGAGTTATCAACTGCTGACCTAACATCGACAGAGTTACCGATCGGTCGTCCAATTTCTAATTTGCAAACATACATATTAGATCGGTATCAACAACCCGTACCAATTGGCGTTCCGGGAGAATTGCACATTGGCGGTGATGGACTAGCAAGAGGATACCTCAAC
>JALYGX010000450.1 GCA_030776905.1 Cyanobacteriota bacterium
GACTTCCTCCTAATTAAACTAATAACTAATGACTAATAACCAATAACCAATGACCAATGACCAATAACTAACTAAATTGCTCACCGCTATCCAAGTTGAAGAGGATTTGCAATGATTGCATGGCTCGCCGTCTTGCTTCAATATCCTGCTCTGCCCGTAACTGTACCATTGGGTCATGAAGGATTTTATTGACGATACCCCGCGTTAGCGCTTCGATAATTTCTTGGTGTTTTTCGGCAAATTCGGAACCCAAACGGGATAAAGCTTTTTCTAGCTCTTGTTCCCGGATGGTTTCTATTTTATTGCGCAGGCAGCTAATAGTCGTTACTGTATCAAGCGATCGCCACCACACGTCAAAGGCTTCTACCTCTTCCTCCAACAGCACCTCAGCTTCCATCGCCATCTTGCGGCGGCTTTCTTGATTCTGTGCCACGACAGCTTTTAAGTCGTCAACATTGAATGCCTGTACATTTTCTAGCTCATTGACATCCGCTGCCACATTCCTTGGGACGGATATATCAAATAGCATCAAATGTCGATTCGGCTCCAGAGTGGCTTCCAATTTTGCGCGATCGAGCAAGGGTTCGGTAGCGGCGGTGCTGGTAAATACTAAGTCTGACCCTGCCAGCACGGTCATCATGTCTGAAAGTGGACACAGTTCCAGGTTAGCGTCTGGAAACTGATTGGCTAATTCTTCCGCACGTTTAGAGGAGCGATTCAAGATTGAGATATTAACCGCGCCTTTCGCCAAAAGGTGTTTCACGAGCAAGCACGACATTTTCCCCGCACCAACGATCGCGACGCGGTAGGCAGCTAAGTTCTGGACTTTGATCTGAGCCAATTCCACCGCCGCCGAGCTAATCGAAACCGCACCCGTGCCGATGCTAGTTTCAGAGCGGACGCGCTTACCCGCCGTCATCGCCTGTTTAAAAAGGCGATCGAGCAGGCGTCCGATACCTTTGTGTTGCTGACCAAGCTTGTGGGTATTTTTGACCTGTGCCAAAATTTGTCCTTCTCCCAACACCAAGCTATCTAAACCAGCCGCCACCCGCATCAAGTGCATGACGGCATCCTGATGCAACAAGATGAATAGGTGTTGCCGTAGCTGGTGCAGGGGCAGTTGACTTAATTCCGCAAGAAACTGGGTTAATTCTCGAATTCCCTGCTCGGTTTCCTTCGCAACAACATAAATTTCTAGACGATTGCAGGTGCTGAGTATCGCTACTTCTTCGATGTGGGGATAGCTACACAGCTCCTGAATCACGCTTTCCATCTTCGCCTCTTGAATGCTCAGTTTTTCCCGAACTTCAACTGGCGCTGTCTTGTGACTTAAACCTACGACTGCGATATGCATAGTTTCTCCAAATGTTTGTCGTCTTTTCGGTTAGATATCACGATGTTTGTAAAGAGAATTATGGAGGGTTGTAGCCCGTGTAATCTTAAAAGTTTAGACTCAATCCCTCATCATCATGAAGTGTTTGAAAATCAAAAGTTTATTAAAACCAGAGTAGGGGCTGCGGGACACGTTGAGTAAGGTGGTATGCCATTTCGTCTAGGAAGACAGCAGTAAAGCTTAGTTCGTTAGCAAGGATTGAACTTAGTTCCACGTTACTCCAACATAGGATGCGATCGCTGAAAATAAGTTCGAGCGATCGCCCCTACTCTGGTTAACTCACTAACTTTCATCGGTGAGTTCGCATCTTGCGGAGCGCTACTACCGCAGTTGTAAGGCCTTTGGTTTGTCGAACATATGAATTGTGTCCACAAAGCGAGCGGTGCGGGACTGGTTGGAAATGACCAAACTCTGAGTCCGTGCGCCGCCACTGAAGAACCGCACGCCGTCCATCAGGGTGCCTGGAGTGATGCCACAAGCGGCAAATAGTACAGTTTCACCAGAAGCTAACTCATCAGCGTTGTAAACCTTATCTGGGTCGTTGATTCCCATTGATTTGAGCCGTTCGATGTTGCTTTCTTTGCTTTCGCCAATCAGTCCGGTTTTCACGATCGCTGGATCGTAGACGAGTTGACCTTGGAAGTGTCCACCCAAGCAACGCATCGCTGCGGCTGAAATCACACCTTCTGGTGCAGCACCGATACCCATCAGAGCATGGATGTTGCTACCCGCAAAGGCGCAGGAAATGGCAGCAGAGACATCTCCATCACTAATTAGGCGGACTCTCGCGCCAGCATCGCGGATTTCTTTAATCAGGTCGTTATGGCGATCGCGTTTCATCACGACAACCACCAATTCCTCAATGGAGCGACCCAAGCACTCGGAGAGAATTTTCAGGTTTTCGGTAGCTGATTTATTAATATCTACATGACCCTGTGCTGCCGCAGGTGCTGCCAGCTTCTTCATGTAAAAGTCAGGAGCAGCAAACAAACCGCCTTTTTCAGAAATTGCTAGCACAGCCATTGAGCCATTTTGTCCGTAGGCGACTAGGTTAGTGCCTTCGCAGGGGTCAACGGCAATATCAATTTCAACGAGTTCATCTGGGTTGCAAAACGCTTGAGCATCCTCACGAGTACAAATCCCGACTTCTTCTCCGATATAGAGCATAGGGGCATTATCGCGCTCCCCTTCTCCGATTACGATCCTGCCGCGCATATGAATTTTGTTCATCCGCTCCCGCATGGCTTCTACAGCCACTTGGTCGGCGATGTCTTTTTCGCCTTTACCCATCCACTTGGAAGATGCGATCGCGGCTTGTTCGACAACTTCAATAATCTCTAGACCTAATGTATTTTCCACGACACCCGTGCTCCCAACTGCTTGATTTTTCTAGGTTTTCTCTGGCTATTCCAGTTTTCAAGTCTATCAGAGGGTATACCCCTGGAAACAAGTGTAGTCTGAGAGGGGTGTTAAGTTTTACTGCGATTCATTCTAGCTTTCAGGTTGAAGGAGGAATTAGACCCAACCTCGAATCTCAGTATCACTAAGCGATCGCTACAACTTCAAATATCCGCCGCCGGTTCTTCTGTGTCTCACCAATATATTTACTAACCACCGCACTCAGATCCTCAATGGCAGGTTCGGTGAGTCTACGAGATTGCGAGCAAGAAGTGTTAGTCCGGATGAGGTTTGAGAGGGCATAGCTGGTTACTCAACCACTTCAATATTCTCTGGTGAGGTTGCGTTATCTTACGAAATATGCATTCCTAGCTAAGGAAATATGACTAACACTCAAAAGAGTCACTTTTACCGTGAGTTTGACCTAAAAAAGGTGCAGCCATCTCACAAAGTACCTGCTAATCATCAGCATGAAGCCTTAGC
>JALYGX010000451.1 GCA_030776905.1 Cyanobacteriota bacterium
CAAGTAGCGGATTATTCATCTTTTTTGCAGAGAGATGCACTGCCGACTATGCTCGTGTCACACAAGGAAAAGTAAGTGAAACCGACACGACCCGCTGCTTGGATGTACCGGATTTTAAGAAGCTCAAGCGCGTAGTAATGTCCTTTAGATTCGGCTTGAACGTGCAAAATCGGTATCTTTGGCGAGAGAACAAAAGAGAATTCTTCAGCCAGGGCCACCGTTTTTTCGTCACCAGACGCAAGGCAAACCTTGATTTGGGAATTGCCCAAGGCAAGACGAAGAGAGATATCCAGCTCGGTCAAAAAACGTTGGATTAGTTCAGCGTGAAATTCTTCGTGCATAGTGATCGCTCCTACAATCCGGTAAGGGGTTCGTCAAAACTGAAATCGCTTTCTGGCAGAGCCGCCGTAGTGGGGGGTATCGCATCTGGCTGCGGCTCTGCCTTGGCGTAGGTTGGGGAGATTGGCTGCACAACCCAGGTTTGTTCTAGGTGTTCGGAGTAACGAGAAAACAAAACATTAATCAGTTCGCTCACACTCCCTAGCTGGGTAATTTCTTGCAGCCTTTCGGCTTTTTCCAAGGCTGCACCCCGCAAAACAATCCTTGCTTGGGTCATCACAGCACCATCCCTCTAATCGAGATTTCTTGGGAGTTAGGAGCCACACGGAAGCGTCCTTTGGTAGCTTCTTCAATGGGCTTTGCCAACCCTGCACTACCACCAACGAGCAGGACTTCAGCAATCTCTGCAAACTTATTCCCCCAAGTGACGCGCAACTTAGCTCGAATTTCTTCAAGCCAAGCGTCACGACATTTCTCAAACAAGTTCGCAAAGCTGATGCCGGACGTGCCGATAACAAAACTGTTGTCCTTGATTCCGTCCATGATTAAGCTCAAGTCTTGCGTCTGACCAGTTGTTGGAAGTAACGCAGCATTGATACGACGGGCTAAGTCGTAAGTACCTGGAACATTAAGATCCAGTTCGCGCATGACTGAACCCGATGGGCTAAATAATTTGGCTAAGGCGGTGCCGCCTCCTAAGTCCACGATTCCGTTTATTGACTTAGGAGATTTGAAAAGCCCGTTAGCCCGCGCATAACGGTACGCAGGCTTGCACTCATCAATAGGTTGAACACTCCGCACCGTCGTGTAACAGCGCTCACCATTGCGGATGTACTCGAATGTATTTGCTAGTTCGCCTAACTGCTTTACGTTCTCCTTGTGTCGGCTATCAGGTAATGTAACCCGCAAGCTTTCAATAATCAGCGTATTTTGTCCCATATTCGGCTCTAATGCCGCAAACATTAAACGCTTGGCAAGGTCGATCTTGTCAAATTCAAATGCGGGTTTACCTCCGAGTGCTTGAGCCTCAGCGCCAACAATAAAACGGGTTTCAGTGTGCCCGTGCTTGTCGAACAGCTCAACTAAAACCGAGTTCTCACAAGGCTCGGCATCTTCCCAGGTTTCCAGCACTTTGACGAAGCTGGGGATAGTCCGGACGTTTCCCTTAGGGTCAATCCACTGGGTTGTACGATTACCAGCGTCCAGTGCCGCGATAGGGCGTTTAAATGCACTTCCGGGTTCTTGGTTGACGTTCTGCGTCATGGTTGCCGTCATGGTTTTTAGTCCTTTGAAAGTAAGTAAAATGCTTGTCCGATCTAGCTTTGAGTGTGGTTGCAATGCACTAGGATTAGGCTCAAAGCGGTGACGCGATGGGGTTAGATTTTGCTCTGTAAAGTGTCTAACTGACGTTTCGCGTCTATGTCTGCTAGCATAGCGCTATAAAGATATAAAGACAAGTCTCTACAAAGATTTATCTTTATAAAGACATAGCTCTATAGCCTATTAACACAGAAGATGTCAATCTGTATTCATAGAGCTATGGAGGGATAGCGATTTGGCGGAAGAGAAGACTGTGAAGCTGTCGATGTATTTACCAGAGCAATTAAGACTGCGTTTTAAACTTGCCTGCACTGCCAAGCAAGTAAGCATGAATCAGGTTTTGATAGATTTCGTGGAAGAGTGGACGAACGAAAATGATCCTATGCAAAAACAGCGCCCCGCATCCTATCCATTACCTGCACCACTGCCTGAACCTGTACCAGCAAAGTCCGCCCCACACCCATTACCTGCACCACTGCCTGAACCAGAACGGCAGACTACGAGGCAGCGACCACGGCGGCGATACCCACCGAAGGATGAGGGGTAAGTTTGTTTAAATCGCAAAAGCAAAGAGCAAGGATTCCTGCTAACTTGGAACGCGCAAAAAGGATTATGGCTGAACCATAACTAATACATCAAGACGGTACGAAACGAGCGATCACATTTTCATCTGTCAATATTTACAGATGACCGGAGTCTCTGGATGATGATGATGAACAATGACCGCGATTCCCGGTCAAGGACAACGGTATAAATTATTACATTGTAAAGCTACTGTACTACAACCTTTAGTACAAGCACTCGCGTAAAAAGCCGATAACATAAAATGGTCAAGCAGACACTGAACCGCCCCCAAAGGATATTAATCATGACCACCAGGCAAGTGAAAGCCACGTTAAACGAAACTCTCACCAAAGAAATGGATCGACTCACGGATACCCTCGGATTACCTCCGTCATCGATCGTAAAATTGGCGATCCGGCGACTGGCTCAATCTGAACTGCAACAAAATCAAAATCAAAATCAAACAGCTTCCTCTGTAAACACAACAAAGGAAGCTGCTTAGTTTTTTTTGATCTGACCGTCTGACAGTTAGTTAGTAACAGTTTGGCGACTAACCTAACTACCTGTCCTTGAACTCCCATAGCAAAGCTGGCGTGTGTCACCACGCCTTTGCTAAAGAGTCATTCCTTGTAAACGCCTGCGGTTGAGCTTTAACAAAAGTGCCGTCAGGCAATCGCGCCCTAACTAAAGGACAACTTCATTCATGATGCCAAGTAAGACCGCATACGTCTACAAAACTTCATCATTATCAAACTGCGATCGCACTTCCCAGCAACAGTCTTCACAAGTGGGAGGGCTGCGGTAATGGTTGTTACCCGTTTTTACCCCCTCCAAGAATCGCTCATCGAAGGACTTAATCTGATTCCCCAATCTTGGGCATTAACGCCCCTACTAGGTAACAAAGCACCATACAGAACAGGATGGCAACACGAAAAACCTTTAAGCCAAAGCAAGATTATTGCAGAGATAGAAGAAGGAACAGCTAAAGGCTACGGCATACGCACGGGTTCAATAAGTGGTGGATTAGTCGCTATTGACTTCGACGGGTCTAGCGCATTGCAGAAAGCTCTAGAACTTTCTGTAGGCGAACTTTTACCCGATACAGTAACCTTCACCTCAAACAGCCAAGGACATCAAATCTTTGTCATTCCCAACCGAATCAAAGGGGGAATCAGAGCAGTTGATGTCCAGCAATGTCAACACATTTTTGCTGAGGCAGGGGATGAGGTAATCGCCGATTATCTCACTCTTGATGAAGCACTCGAAGTAGCCAAAGGGGGTGTGCGATGAGGGACGCACTCAAGAAATTCCATCCAGATTTTATTGAGGAAGTTAATCAGCGTACAGATCTCGTTGATATCATTTCCGGTCATATTGAGCTAAAGAAGCGAGGCAAAGAATATCTGGGGCTGTGTCCGTTTCATAATGAAAAGACGCCAAGCTTCAGTGTCAGTCCCACCAAAAAACTGGCTTACTGCTTTGGCTGTAGTTGGGGTGGGAACGCAGTCAAATTCCTGATGGAGCTGAATCGCGTTAGTTTCGTTGATGCCGTTCTGGATTTGGCACGGTCTGCTAACATCCCAGTGAGGTATGAAGATGGCTCAACCGAGTATGATTATCCAGATCCTCTCCCCCGACCACTAACGCCTAAGCCCCTACCAGCCAAAGAGGAAAAGGAAAATTCAGAATCGAAAGATTACACCGTTGA
>JALYGX010000452.1 GCA_030776905.1 Cyanobacteriota bacterium
ACTCAAGTCAATACGGTAAAGATCGAGTTGCAATTCGTGAGCGATTACGTCCGCTGCCATTGTTTTACCTGTGCCACTGGCTCCTGCAAATAGGGCACTGATGCCCAAACCACGTCCACTTTTACCCCCAAACCCCCAATTTTCATAGACTTTGGCACGTTGCCGGACGTGGGCGGCAATATCCCGCAGCGTGTGGCGATGTGCCTCTGGTAACACCAGGTCATCCCAGACGGAAGAGGATTCCATTGGTTGAGCTAGGTCATTCAAGCGAGGACGGGATTGGGAGCGGCAAGTATCCCATAAGAGAGTGCTGAGTTCTGGGTGCTGAGTTCTGAGTGAGGAGTCAGTGCCGAGTTCTGGGTGCTGAGTTCTGAGTGTTGACTCATGAGCTTGGCGTCCTATCGCTTCGGTACAAATGGCATGAATGGTAGGGGCACTGAGGTTGAAGTGGGAAACTAATTTTTCTACGTGCCCGTTGAGATGGGATGTTGCTGCGCCTAAAGCATTTTGCCAAACAAGGCGTTGTTCACTGGTACTGGGCGGACGGACATCCAAGCTGATGAGGGGACGCATACGCGATCGCCTGCGTTCTTGACTGGTAATAATCAAGGGACTGCTGATGCTCTCACTCAATTGGGCGATCGCATTTTCCCTCGCCGCATCGGTTAGATCTAATTCATCACAATCCAATAACAGGGCACTAGCTCTTAGCCAATATTCCCGCTCCCACAACCGCATGAGTTGGTTGAGTTCGCCAAAACCTACAGGGATAGCGACAGCATTAATGACATTTAGCTTCAATCCTACTAGCTCACAAGCAGCTACAGCGATCGCTCGTTTACTAGCCGTCTCACTACCACATAACTGCACAATGGGTAAGCTTGATGTCTGTGTTGCCTGCGACCAGGTTGCTGCCAACTGCTCTGCCAGATGCTGGTGTGACGGTACTAATTCCCCCGATCTTGCCAATGGCTCGATAATTCCTGCTAATCGCTCATCCAGATATTGAAACCCTGTCAGATAGTGCAAGATGCGTTCATCAATCCTCAAAGGACTGAGAGTAAGCGCACTGCCTGATCCAATCTCAATCATTTGCCAGCGCCGCAATGGAGAACCAGGCATCAGTGCCTTCCACTGTGGCGCTTGTAAAGTTGCCAGAGCTAAACCTAAGGTCGGAAAAGCTCGTTGCGGATCACCTTGAGCCGTAGCACATAAGGATGGAAACCTCGCATCTAGTTCCATTCCCGCACACAACAGCAGTACATCCCGTTCAAACGACGACAAGCCGAAAGTGGTGCAGAGCTGTTCCAATGCTGGAGGACGTGAGAAATGAGTGGGGAAAGAGGAGATAGAGCCATGAGCCAAATTTCTCCCATTCTCCTCACTTCTCGTATCGGCGCTTGCCTGAAGTGCCTCACGCACTACAGCCACTGCTGCCATCAAGTACTCTTGGTTAGCTTCTTGCCAGTTGTTGGTTGCTATAGCATTCATGCAATTACTATCGTAGGCCCAATATATTGCTCAAATGTTGGACTATCTCGGTCTCTATCCACGTTCAGCAGACTTTCCGCACCGTCCACCTGCAAGCGAACTAGGTATTCTCCGGGTTTGACCTCGTAGATAGAAAACCTGATTTCGTTAGTATCCGCTGTGAGCGGTGACGCCTTGAAGGTGTAAGCCGCTGGATTTTCTAATGACAGTTCGTTTAGTGCTAATGCTACTCGCTGCGTGCGAGCGATCGTGACATCGACTTGCACTGCAACCTCTCCCGATCGCGGATCATCTTCGCTGAGAAACTGTAAGTTGGAGACGCTGACACTGGTAATGGTCGGTCGCAATACAAAAGCAGCGACGTTGGACTCCACAGGACTAGGTAGTCTCGATGATGGACTCCTTGAATTTCGATGAACCACTTGTAGTCCCTGTGGCCCAGCTCGCAGCGCCCCGCGAGGCACTGATGAAAGCTGCAAAATAATCTGGTTTCTGCTCGACTCCTGAGGAGTTACCTCAACTCCACCAATTCTGACTTGTATCTCGTCCCCACTGAGTTGCCTACCCTGAATGAGAACTGTGCTATTGGCAACGATTGCCTGACGCGCTCCTGCCTGTGAGACAATCTGTTCAATTACTGGCTGGTTGGGTATGACATTGAAACGGCGATCGCGTACTGGTAATGCTCGCTTGGGTATATCGTCGCTCTCGATCAAGACAACGCTACCCATGTAAGCAAGAGAGAGAGCGTGTGGGGTTTGTAAAAATACAGTCCAGATGTTTGATAGCTCTTCCATAGAAAGGGTGAGGGGTGTCAATCTCACCGTTTCTACCTGCTCGGCGAGGTTAGAGTCAGCTAGGTAGCTATAGGTTAAGTCAGCGACTGTCTCCCGAATTGCCTCGCGTGTCACAACGGGTTTGGCTTGAAATGTGCGTACAACGCTACCCATCAGGCGTTGGGGTTCTAACTCTATTTCATTGCCGTAGCAGGTCGCTATATAGTACAGATCTAGCGCCACTTGGGGGCGCTTGGCAAAATTTCCCTCTGGGTTGCGGGTACGCAAATCGGCGTTTCCCCAAGCCGGATTGGGAACAACTTGGTAAAGATAGAGGTTAACTCCAGTTTCTGGCGTACCACTTCCTACATTGTCAGGTCGAACCGTAGTCACTCTCGCCCCATCGACATCGACCTGTACACTTGCCTGTAAGGTTCTTTGTAAAGTTGCAGTTACAGTGGCAATAGCTAAATAATTACTCATCTGTGTTGATAGTGCTGAGTGCTGTTAGCGGCGCGTGGGCGCGTGCTGAGGGAGGAGAGCGGGTTTCGTTATCTAAAAAATAATGAGTACAGAGTAGGGAATGGGCAAAAAGAGGTTTTAATTTCTGGTTGTTAAGACTTATGGAAAATTCGATAACTAAGCACAAACTAAACCCAGTTTTAAGGCTTTGACAATTGCCTGACTCCGGCTGGTAACCTTCAATTTTTCAAAGATGGCGGTTAGATGAGCTTTAACGGTAGCAACGGTGATGTAGAGGTGTCGGGCAATTTCTTCATTAGAAGCCCCCTGTACTAACCAATGTAAGACTTCCTGTTCCCGTTCGGTTAAGTGAATAGTGTGGCTGGCTTGCAGCGAACGTCCGGCGTAGAAGTGAAACAGGCGGAAAAAGTGCGTGGCAACTTCTGGGGAGAGATAGATTTCATCCTTCATAATGGTAGCGATCGCATCGCACAACTGAGTAGCCAGTCGGTCTTTAAACACATACCCAGACGCCCCAGCCTGCATTGCCCGAAATACCCACTCATCCTCTCTGTGACCGGATAACACTAACACCTTGCCTTTGTAGGGTAACTCTCCCAGGCGAATCAGAGCCGTTACTCCATCACTAGGAGGCAACTCTAAATCAAGCAGAATCAAAGCTGGGTGTTGCTCCACAGCTAATGTTAAGGCTTGGTCTACCGAAGCGGCTTCACCGACCACCTTGAATCGCCAAGTTCCCTCGGTGTTGTAGAAGTCCAGCAAAGTTTGTATTCCTTTGCGGAAGCGCTGGTCATCATCGACAAGCAAAATTGAAATAGTCTGAGTGGTGGTCATAATCGATACCCTCAAAGTCAATACGGGAGCATCTCACTGTTCGGTTTGGTGAGGTAGCTGAATACTTATCAGCTTTTTCTTAGTTATTTATGCAAGCCATCTCCGGAGTTTTTGCCGTTAATGGATTGTCTAACTCCTAATCACCAAAACTTTTGTCCCTTAAGACATTAAAGGATTTGAGCGCGGTAGAGTAAATGAAAACTGAGCGCCGCCTCCTGGTAGATTTTGCACCCATAGGTTGCCCTGATGATCGAGTATGATCTTTTTGGCGATCGCTAAACCCAGTCCCGTACCTCCAGTGCGACGCGAATAAAACGCTGTAAAGGCTTGTTTCAAGTCTTCTTCTGAAAGCCCTGGTCCTTGGTCGCCAATTTCAAACAGCACTTCATGTCGAAAGATGTGCCATTGGCAAGTCACTGTACCATTAGGAGGGCTGAAATGAATAGCATTACTCAACAGATTGTCAAAAACCTGCCTAATCTGACAGCGATCTACCGCTATTGGAAACGGCGTTTCTGGATAGCTGATATGCAGTTGTTTTTGGTCTAACCAGGGTTGCAGCCCCTTAATACTCTCACCGAGGATAGTTCGCAGATCGTGAGCCGCTACGTGCAGTTTCGCCTGCTGCCCACAATACAGCAAATCTGTCAGCGTCGTACTTAGCTCGTTTACCGTTTCACCAATTACTGTTGCCTGCTCTTTTAATGCGCCTAGCGGTAACCCTCGACAAAGATTTTCTGCATAAATACCTATTAAAGCTAGAGGGTTGCGCAGTTGATGTTCTGTCCGCCGCACCACCTGCTCTAGTAATTGAATCTCTGCTTGTTGACGAGAACACTCTCGACACATGAGCAGGTAGTTAATCAGGAATTGGGCTTGCTGTTCTACCCACTGTTGCTGAAGAGCTGAGAGAGGCTCATAAGCCCATAGCAGTAGATATTCCGGTTCAGTGCGATCGCCAAAAAGGCAAACGAACGCCTTGAGGCTCCCAACTAGCCCGACTTCTGTCAACCTCAAGGTGGGTAGAGACTCGACAAACCATACCTCTGAGTCTAAATAAGATAAGTCTGGGTAAGCATCTGCTTGCTTTTGGGTGTAGTGAACAACTGATTGACGCTTCCCCTGATTTGGGTCTTGGTAAACAATGCAAGCGGCTACAATCGGCAGTTGCGCCCCCAATTGTTCTACTTGCTGCTGGCAGACACTCCTTGTATCGAGCGGGCGGGGTGTATCGGAAGAAACAATCGCGGAGGAACGTTGATGCTTCTCTAAAGCTAATTTTTGTCTACTACCTTTCATAACTTATTCCCTGACATCCTACACGGCAGCAGAAGTAAACCAACGGTTTGTACTTAATTCACTTAAATTCAACCCCTCTTATGCCTCTTCCAGAAATCAACGATAGATTTCTCTCACGAGGTACAAGACAAATCATTGACATTAAGCTGAGCAGAGTGTAAGAATTCCCAATTTAAATGTTACAAATTGTCAATCCCCTTAACGAAGGAGATATTAATTTAACTTTGTCTCGCCTTTGGACAAGCCAGCTAATTACCACATAATTCTTTAAAGTTTCGACCAAAGTCTAATAACCAGCAGGTTGGCTAAATCTCTAATCTATAGCTGTACATCTACCGACCCAGTCTCATGATCCCTGCTGTTGCCCAGACCTTGGCAAAAATACTGGCTGGGGGGACTTCTCTAATCAGTACTGAGCAAATAGATTTTAATCACCCAGGTTGGCGACAGAACACGGGGTCAGGGCTAAACCTATATTGCTATGACCTACGAATAAACAATCAAGTGCATCACTCAGCACAACAGGGGAAGTCCGCAAGCCAGCAAGGCAAACCACAGGAGACTAGGAGGACTGGTTCAGCAAAGTGGTTTGATGTGTCGTTTCTGGTAAGTGCCTGGGATGACACAGCCTTAGGTGAACAGCGTCTGCTGTCAGAGGCTTTAATGCTGCTATTGCCTCACCACCTTTTAACAGAGGAGTTGCTCGCTCCTGTACTACGCGGTTACGGTAACTTGCCGATGACCGTTACTACGGTTCATCCCAGCGATACAGCAGCTTTGTGGAGTGCTTTGGGAGTTCCTCTACGTCCAGCTTTATATGTGACGGTAACGACACCTTTCCACTTGCCAGCCACTCCTCCTCAGGCAGAGCTATCTCTTCAAGGAGGTTTGACTGAACCCAACTACCCCAACCCAGTACAGGCAAGTTTATAAGCTGCCTGATGCCAACTACTATCCAACACAGGAAAACCACTCATGGCGAGACTCGATTATTTTGCTCCTGGTGTATACGTTGAAGAAATTGACCGTGGCAGCCGCCCAATTGAAGGTATCCAAACCAATATAGCTGGATTTGTTGGCTTTACCGAGGATATACGCGGTGACGCCGAAGTGGGCAAACCCATGTTGGTAACTAGCTGGAGCCAGTACCTAGAGTATTTTGCTAAACAAGGGTCTGATGGCTATACGAACTTCAATGCTTACTTGCCCTTTGCCGTCAACGGCTGGTTCTTAAATGGAGGAGGACGCTGTTGGATAGTCAGTATCGGCACCCAACTCCCCGGTACAGAGCCACCACCACCCGAGGAAACTGGACTAAAAATTAAAACATCCGGAGGTAACCGTCCAGCGCTGCTGTTCACCATGCAGCCAGAAGAAGTGGAAAATGGACGAGTCGATGTTGCGATTCTCCCTGGTGAACCCATACCTCCTGAAAACCCAGAGGAAGAACCCCCCTTCAACACCGGAGAATACTTTACGGTTGTGATTAGCCGGGATGGAGAGGAACTGGAACGGTACGAAAACCTGACCATGAACCGGGAAGCCCAGCCGGAGGTGGCAAACTATGTCGCTACGGCGCTCCAAGAGTCGCCGTTCGTGGCGGTTGCCGATATGTCCCAAATTGGACAACCCCTGGCACGACGCCCCGCCAATGGTCGGTATGAAGTAAGTCTCCCTCCTATCGTGCCCAGCGCAGAGCGTTTGCCGCAAGATGTGCAGGGGATACGGGATGATCGTACAGGTATCCAAGGGATTTTCGAGATTGATGAAATCACCATGCTTGCCTGTCCAGACTTGATGCGTGCCTACGAAGCGGGTGTATTGGATATTGAGCAGGTTCACGGCATCATGGAGCTGATGATTAGCCTGTGCGAAAACTCCTCACCTAACCCCCCCAACCGTATGGTTGTTCTCGACACGCCGCCTGATAAAGTCAAGCCTCAGCACGTAGTGAACTGGTTAAACCAATTCAACCGCCGTTCTATGTTTGCGGCGCTCTACTATCCCTGGATTAAAGTTGCAAATCCTCGCAATGGCGGCAGACCAATTGCGGTTCCTCCCTGCGGTCATATGCTGGGAGTGTGGTCACGTACTGACGAAACACGCGGAGTCTACAAAGCACCTGCTAACGAAACTCCTCGTGGGGTCATTGGTCTAGCCTACGACTGCAATTTCCGCGAACAGGAGTTGTTGAACCCCATCGGGATCAATTGCATCCGCACCTTCCCGAACCGAGGTATTCGCATCTGGGGGGCACGTACCTTGGTGGAACCCGATAAGACAGAATGGCGCTACATCAGTGTCCGCCGACTGATTAGCTATATCGAGAAATCAATTGAGCTGGGTACTCAGTGGGTGGTGTTCGAGCCGAACGACACGGATTTATGGGAGCGGGTCAAGCGCACGGTCAACAATTTCCTAGAGCGACTCTGGCGTGAAGGTGCGTTATTCGGTTCTACGCCTGCTGAAGCCTTTTTCGTCAAGTGTGATGGCGAACTCAATACCCCGGAAACAATGATGCTGGGTCGTTTGTACATCGAAGTTGGGGTCTGTCCCGTACGACCGGCTGAATTTGTGATCTTCCGCATCAGTCAGTGGTCTCCTGACGAATAACAGGTGTCCGGTGTCAGGTTTCAAATTCCTAAAACCTGACACCTTCTAACAAACAACAAAGGTCAAAAAAACAACTACTGTATAGAGTTTATAAGGAGTTGAACGATGCCTGAACTCAGAGCAATCCCTAGTAGTAGGTTTTACGTAGAATTTCAGGGTCTTGAGCAGAAGATGGTCAAGAGTGTAACGGAGCTGAACTTTAAGGGGCAAACTGCTGGTCACAAAACCCCTTTAGCTTCATCGAAAAACGGAATGACACTTTGGCAAACTACCTCGGCAGGTTGGGAGCAAAATCCCAACTTCACTATTGAAGTTTATATCGCTGAAGGGGACATGGATTTCTACAACTGGATGAAATCTACTATGCCCAAAAGTGATGGAGGTGACGGTGCCTGGAACGGAAACCGTAGAGATGGTTCAATTGTCGGCTACGATTCAGACGATAAAGAAGTAACACGCTGGAACATCACTAAAGCTTGGATTAAGTCCTATCAATTAGCCGATTTGGCTACCGACAAATCCGACTTGGTCGTCGAGAAGTATGAAATCGTCTGCGAGCAAATGAATCGGGTGAAATAGCCCCTTGAGTCAATTACAACCAACTGTAGTTAGTTAAATAGGAGTTCAAGTAACCTATGAGTAAAGGTGAAGTTCTTGCTTGTTCCAAGTTTTACCTCCAGTTTGATGGTCTAGAAGATCTAGTGTTGAAGAGTTGTACTGGACCAAAGATTACGCTGGAGTCTGCTGGGGATACAACCTCCTATGGTGTAAGCAAGGGAGGAAAAAGTGTGATTCAGGCTACTGTTACTGGCGTCAGTAATGGGACGATAACTGCTGTGTATGTTGCGTCTGTTGAAGACGACAGACTTGTCAAATGGCATCAAGATTCGCACTCTGAAGCAATTGCTGGAGGAGGGTCGAAAAACAAAGGGGTGCATAAAACGGGTTCCCTTATTCTGTACAACCAAGCGGGTGAGGAGGCGGCTCGCTGGAATATGACAGGGATAATGCCCATAAGTTATAAATCGTCAAAATTCGATCCATCTAGCAAAGAGCTAGCGACAGAAACGGTAGAGTTTGCATACCATTCAATTCTCCGTGTTAAATAGTTTATTGACTTGCTCCTCGCTGCAATAGCCCTATCTAACTGGCAGGTTGCCGAATAGATAGGCAGCAGTAGAGGGGCAAGGCTGTCTCCCTTAGAGCTTCCTCAAAGGCGAGTATCAGCAATTAAAAGAGTAGGCTTAAAAGCCAATTAGCTGACTCAGGGAGGGAACCATGCCTGAATTAGAAATTTTAACTAATAGTCGTTTTTACCTGGAACTCAAACTGGATGGTAGTGTAGAACCAGTAGATGCCTACTTTATGGAGTGCCAAGGTTTCAAACGTACCCAAGAGGTGATCGAGGTCTGTGAGGTGACTCCTCAAAAATGGGGGAAAGCTGGAACAACGATGGGTCGGGTTGTCCGTACTAAAGTTCCTGGCAATGTCAAAAGTAATAACTTGATTTTGCGCCGGGGTATGACTTCCTCAATAACCGTGTGGAACTGGTTTAACGAAGTTGAACAGGGGGGTTGGGGTAAACAACGCAGAAATGGCGATTTAGTCATTTATAACCAGGCGTCTGACGAACAGGCAAGATTTCGGTTTCTGCGGGGTTGGCCGACTACTTTTAAAATTTCTGATGTGAAGGCTGGTGGCAAGGATTTTGCCATTGAAGAGATGGAATTAGCCGTTGAGGAGTTTACACGGGTCAAGTAAAACACGATGTTGCAAACTGAGTTTGAATTTACCTTACCCAAGGGTTATCTAGATGAAGATGGCAACCTCCATCGCAAAGGAGTAATGCGTTTGTCGAGGGCGATGGATGAAATTGTCCCGATGCGCGACCCCCGTGTAAAATCCAATCCTGCCTATGCTACGGTGATCATTCTGTCTCGCGTGATTACCCGCCTTGGGGCTTTAGAGGAAGTCACTCCAGCTGTTGTTGAAGGATTCTTTGCCTGTGACTTAAGTTATCTTCAGAAGTTTTATCGTCAAATCAATGAACTAGAGCAGGAAGAGGTAGGGCAAAAAGAAACGACTCAACCTCCAGCTGAACCGTTACAGGTTCCCTGATTCTTAATTTTTGATTTTAGATTTGTACGTTCCAAATCCAAAATCTTTTGTTTCATGGGTAGCGAAAACATACTTTATACAGAATTTAAATTTATCCTTCCTAGAGGCTTCATCGATACTCAGGGAGATGTCCATCGCCAAGGGGTGATGCGTCTGGCAACGGCTAAAGATGAAATCTATGTACAAAAAGACCGCCGTGTTCAGATGGAGCCAGCTTATGGAGTGCTGGTGATGCTATCACAAGTGATTACTGGTTTGGGCACTCTTTCTTCAGTTACTCCTGAACTATTGGAAGGTCTTTTCACTCTTGATTTAAGCTACTTGCGGGAGTTTTACAATCGCATTAATCAGGAGGGTGATGCGTATATTCCTGTTCAGTGTCCCCAATGTAGCAGTCAGTTTAGTGTGGAGCTTTCTCTATCGGGGGAATCTTAAGCTACCCCCCGGAGCAACTGCACGAGGAGGTAGCTTTTATTGCTTTTCACTTCCACTGGTCTTTAGCAGATATCCTCAACTTAGAACATCCTGACCGACGAAATTGGGTAAAAGAAATTACTAAGCTCAGATAGCTTTGATGATTGTTTATCAATGAATAATAGCTAATGGTTAATTCTTTATTCCCATTAGCTATTAGCACTCAAACAACAGCCTATAAACAAAGTGATATTGCTAATTGTTTGAGTTAGACCACTGAAGGAGGGTGGCTTCAGGAAGGAGAGGGGCTTCAGCAACAGTGTCTAGATTAACTGACTTTAATAGATATACCCAATCCTCTTTTAGTCCTAAATCTTTAGGATTGGCATTCTGTAACTCCGCTAAACTACTGAGGCTCTCGTACCAGACTTGTGATTGTGCATAGAGAGCCGGACGTTCGCTCAGTGCTACTTTTTCTATATTGACAAGAGCAGCAGGAGGTTGAATTCGTTCAACCTCTCCCTGGACAAAAGGATTCCTATCAACGCTAGCAGGATCATTGATGTTCCCAGCCTCGCAAAGAATTTCCAATGACCATTTATAAGTTTTGCCAACCTCTAAAGGAGTGGCATTTGAAGGAAGGCGGAAGCCAACGACTCCAGGAGTTCCAGTCAAGGCGAACTTTTCTTTGACTATTTCCTTCTCATTGTTATCAGAAATAATAAATTCCGCTTTTTGTGCAGAAGTTTGAGGAATGTAAACAAAGAATTTTGGGTAGGCAGCGATTGTTGATACTGAGTACACTTCGACATCCGCCTGACTGCTTGCCGTCTGTTGAGGCTGACTCATCGGCACAATTGGCTTTAACCCGTCGTTGTCAGGCAAACAACCACCTCGCGCTGCTCCCCCACGCAGACCACGGGATGCTCTGAGTCCACGCAC
>JALYGX010000453.1 GCA_030776905.1 Cyanobacteriota bacterium
CTGGTAACCAATCCGACTAAAACGATAAGCCAAGAATAAGCGGTTGTATATCTGAATTGAAAGTACTGAGTACTCTTTGCGCAGCGCCGAACAAAGCGTGAGGGTGTAGCCCGTACCGTTAGATCAAGGGGACGTAGCCCAGGCTGCGTGAGAAAGCAGACTTTCATGATTGCGTAATCAAGTAAATTGAAATTCTCAGTAACATTCTCGATTTAAACACCGTCAATTTTGTGCGAGTACATTAGCAATTGCCTAGCAGACGCTCTTAACGTCGCTACCACTAGCCTAAGGTGCCCAGCACGATAGCATTTTGTAAAGGCGATCGCTTTCTTGCTTAAGAAAACTCAACAGGGGGCAACAATAACAGATAATTAACCCTGAACACTAACAATTAATAACTAATGGCCAAGACTGCATGGGTTTTTCCAGGACAAGGTTCTCAGGCGATCGGCATGGGAGTAGATTTATTAGACCTCCCCTTTGCTAAAGTTAAGTTCGAGCAAGCTAAACAAGTTCTAGGTTGGGACGTTCTAGAGATTTGTCAAAGCCAAGACGACAAAGTATCTCGTACCCTCTACACCCAACCTTGCCTATATGTCATTGAGAGCATCCTGGCTGACTTGCTCATCGAGCATGGGAATATACCAAATTTATTAGCGGGTCATAGCCTAGGAGAATATGTTGCCCTCTACGCCGCTAGGGTATTTGACTTTGATGCAGGGTTACGTCTAGTCAAGCGTCGAGCCGAACTGATGGATAATGTTTCTGGCGGTACAATGGTCGCCCTAATTGGGTTTAATCGCGAACAGCTAGAACAACAAATTCAACAAACACCTGACGTTGTACTCGCTAACGATAACAGCCCGACTCAAGTTGTCATTTCCGGGACACCAAAAGCGGTTCAGGATGTCTTAGCTCAAATCAAGGTGAAACGCGCTGTTCCATTGAATGTATCAGGTGCTTTTCACTCCCCCTTAATGGCAGAAGCCGCCGCAGAATTTCAAGATATTCTGGAGACTGTCCCCTTTGCCAACGCTTTATTTCCAGTGCTGTCGAACGTGGAACCCGTACCAACTGTCAAAGCAGCAGTCTTAAAAGACCGCCTTCAACGTCAGATGACAGGGTCAGTACGATGGCGAGAAATTTCCATGCAACTGCCGAGAGAAGGTGTTAAGCGAGTAGTAGAGATTGGTCCTGGTAAAGTCCTGACGGGTTTGATTAAACGGATGTGTCCAGACTTAGCATTGGAAAATATTGGTGGTTTAGCAGAGTTACCGGATGCAGAAATTTGGCAATTGCGTCCATCAGCCTAAGCCAGGGTATCAACGGCAAAGTCTCGTTGGTACTTGTCTCATTCAATAAATAAAGGCAGCAAGCTGAAATTGCTGCCTACTAAGAAAACAAGAAAAGAACTTCTCAAATTTGAGCATATTGTCTTCTATGAGCAGAAGCCGCGAACCAGTTGCCAGCCTAATGCTCTACTACGCCTTTAAGTGGTCGGTAGTTAGCCCAGTGCTTCATGCTTACCTGCAAGGTCGCATTTACGGTGCTGAAAATGTGCCCCAAGACGGACCTCTGGTGGTAGTCAGTAATCATGCTAGTGACTTTGACCCACCAATTGTGTCTTGTTCTATGCGGCGTCCGGTGGCATTTATGGCAAAGGAAGAATTGTTTCGTATTCCCCTATTGAAGCAAGGCATTGAGTTGTATGGTGCTTACCCAGTGAAGCGAGGGGCAGCAGACCGGAGTGCCATTCGTTCTGCTCTTAATTGTCTATCGGGTGGATGGGCTGTTGGTCTATTTTTGGAAGGAACACGGACACCCGATGCTAGAATTACTAATCCTAAGCTAGGTGCAGCTTTAATTGCAGCCAAAGCGAAAGTTCCGCTTCTGCCAGTGAGTTTGTGGGGAACTGAGGCAATTTTCAAAAAAGGCTCATCCTTACCGCGACCCGCACCAGTAACCGTGCGCATCGGTCAAGTAATTGACCCCCCCACCTCAACAAAACGGGAAGAACTGGAAGCTGTGACCCAACAGTGTGCGTTGGCGATTCATACCCTACACGATCTGGGACGCTAAAATAAGCAAAAATTAAAGCAAAAGTATTTAACAATGCAGGATTTCAGATCCCAATTAGCAGAAGGTCTTGATGAAGCTGAGTTGGATTGGCTGAAGCCACACATTCAGCGTGATGTAGTTGTAGTTGTCAATCCAGAGTTAGATCTGCTGGATGTGGGAGTAGCGATCGCTAGTGATGATGTTCTTTCGGTACAGCATTGGATTAGCGAACAACTGGTTCACAAACCTTTCCCCGAACAGATAGCCGATTGGAACAGTGACCAAACCAAACGCTTTCAAGCCTTGATCGTACAACCTTACGTCCTGGTACAAGAATCACCGTCCTGAAATCCTCCACCCCCATAATCACAAGATTTGGGGGTGGGTTCCAAACATCAGGGCTGGGGTTGTTTGGTTTGTCCAGCCGACTTACACAGAAGTTCGATTAATTAGGCCTCCACTCTTTAATATTCTTTGAGGCGTCGCGGAGAGTCGCACCGGTATGACCCGTAGTCACCCAGAGGATAGCTCTTGCGCCATCTCGCAGCGATTTCTCAATGGGTTCAGGTTTGCGTCCGGAGGGAACAGCTAAAGGCTTCATGACAATTCCCCGACTCCCAAACACAATTTCACCAATAACGCGGGCACGGCGCATATGGTCGTCAGAAGTGATTAGATAAACACTATCAATTCCCTGCGATCGCAACTCATCTACCAAGCTGGTGAAGTTAGTTACCGTGTCTACAGCCCGACGGTCAAGATGCAAACGATTGCGTTCTATCCTAGCTTTGGCAAAAACTTTTTTAGTGTACCACTCTGAGCTACCGGAAGAGACCCAGATAGGGAGTTCTGGGTGCTGCTGGGCAAATTTAGCGGCAAACAATTCTCGTTCCTCAGCCCCCCCTAAAACAAGAATGGCTTCCGGTTGCACAAAATAGCTTTCTATTTCCTTGTAGCCCCATACAACCGGAACTGCCAGCATCGGTAGCAGCCAAAGAAATAATCGAAATTTAGAGCGTCTAGTTTGGGAAAACTGAGCTGAGCGCTGACGGGAAGAAATCCTTAAAAGCATGAATAAATAAAGAAATCCGGTTGTATAGATACCATATTTATGTGCCACACCGACGCTTTTCCCATCTACCCTTGTCCTTATGCCCCGCGATATCTAGCTTCAAGAACAAGAAATGGTAGGAGAGAGAGTATTGTTGTTAGCTTCACCTAGCGATCGCCCTGACTTAGCAATTTACCAGTCTAAGGGTACTACTAATGGCGTTGAAATGATGTAAGGAAAACCAAACTTCCTTCGTTAAGACTTTCCGTGTTACTAATTTGGAAATCCGTACAAATTTGTAAAAATTTAATGCTTACCTAACTAGAGTTGAGGTAGAAGCATCAGCCTGCTATGGGACATAACCTTGAGAAGCGAGCTGCCCAAAGTACTTCTGACTATTCAAGTAAAAAACGGGACTGGCCGGATTTGAACCGGCGACCTAGCGCTTCAGATTTGTGTGAGTTTCCCCACTCTCTGGACTATAACTTCACCATAAGCTTGTAGCTTTTAGGTGGTGGCCGTCTAGTCTCTCAACCTTCCTGACTTGACTAATGCGATCGCTTAATCATTCTGAGTCAGGCTTGGCTCGGCATTGCCGTAGAGTGGAAGGTA
>JALYGX010000454.1 GCA_030776905.1 Cyanobacteriota bacterium
GTGGTAGGAGAATCATCTTATGGCTTTAGATTTTTCTTGCTAATCAAAACATAACAACACGCTCGCTGCTTTATTCTCCCCTAAGGGATGGGCATTTGTGTTAAAGGCTGTTGTGCTCAGTGACACTGGCAAGCGAATCGCTTATCCTTTTGCAACAGTTGCAAGAACAGGCAACTTGCTTGCTATGGCTGTCCGCGTCACAATGAAGAAGAGTAAATATTCCTATCATTTGTGACACAGTCTCTGAAAAATGGCGCTGGAACAGCTAAGTAAAACCACCTCAACACCCCACAACAGCTTTGATTACGACCTCGCCATTGTGGGGGGCGGGATTGTGGGAGCGACACTCGCCTGTGGCTTGAAAAATTCTGGGTTGAGTGTTGTGTTAATAGAGGCACAACCTCAGTCTCTGGAGGCGGTGAAACCGCAAGCGTATAACCTTTCAATTCTATCAGGGCGTATTTTTCAGGGAATAGGAGTCTGGGAGAAAATCCTGCCTCAGATTACGACTTATCAGCAAATTCGCCTCTCGGATGCTGACTATGCAGGTATTGTACAGTTTCACCCCACTGATTTGGGCACCGATGCTCTGGGTCATATAGGAGAACACCGTATCCTGCTGACATCCTTATATGACTTCTTAGCAGAATGTCCCAATGTGGAGTTGCTATGTCCTGCTGAGGTGGTGGATGTCGAATATCAGCCGTCTAGGGTGGAGATTAACGTGAAAGTGGCGGGTGAGACTCGTCAGGTGCGGACGCGCTTAGTTGTAGCGGCAGATGGGGCGCGATCGCGTATTCGCACGGCAGCAGGTATTGGCACGAAGGGCTGGCAATACTGGCAATCCTGTGTGACGGCAAGAATTAAAACAGAGAAGCCTCACAATGATACGGCTTTTGAACGCTTCTGGCCGAGTGGTCCAATGGGGGTTTTGCCGTTGTCAGAAAATCGCTGTCAGGTGGTTTGGACAGCCCCCCACGCGGAAGCGAAAGCCTTAAGAGAACTGGATGAAGCGCAGTTTCTGGCAGAACTGGAACACCGCACGGGAGGGCTTTTGGGCCGTCTGGAATTGGAGAGCGATCGCGTTGTCTTCCCTATACAGTTAATGCAAAGCGATCGCTACGCTCAGTCAAGACTAGCGCTAATTGGCGATGCCGCTCACTGTTGTCATCCCCTAGGCGGACAAGGGCTGAATATGGGCATCCGGGATGCCGCCGCCCTCGCGCAAGTGCTGCAAGATGCGGTTAAGCAGGGCGAAGATATCGGCAACTTACAGGTGTTGAAACGCTACGAACGCTGGCGCAGGCTGGAAAATTGGACAATTTTAGGGTTTACTGACCTTCTTGACCGAATGTTTTCTAATAGCTGGTTACCAGTAGTAGCAACTCGACGCTTGGGTTTATGGATGCTGCGCACCATTCAGCCCGTTAAATCTTTGGTACTACGATTAATGACTGGTTTACTGGGACGGACTCCCCAACTGGCTCAAGGCAGTGGGCAAACTTAAGCTAAAAGCTAACACCGTAGGTTTACCCGGCTACATAATTTATATCAAGCTTTTTGCGATCGCAAAGGGCTAAGATTCGCTACTGTTGAGCCTATCTACCGTGACGAGTAATACTGAGCTAGAGATGCGCTGGATCGAAGCGTGGAATAACCTCTACGAACTCATTGAGCAGCGTCGGGACGTTAAATGCTTGTTGCCAGACGGGCGGGTTGTTGACACGGAGGAATGTCTTGGCTGGCTGCAACATTCTGCTTACCAGGGTTGGCACGTTAAGGTTGAAGCTGGCTGGGTTCTAGGCAAGCAAGGCATCGTCGCCTCCCGTTGGCAAGACTAACATAGTGCCTTGCTACCCATACCCAACCTTACTCCACCTCTCAATCAACCTTAAACAGCAACACAAGTAATAGGGAAGGAAGAAAAATTTTGCTCTCTCCCCGAACTTGCGGGGAGGGGTTCTTCGTTTCAATTCCACTTTATCTGCATTGATCTACCTTCAATTCCAATTGAGGAGTTAAGCAGGTTGCTTCATGTCAAACTTTTGCAACTCAGCAGGCGTAACCACAGCCTTTTCAGTAATAATTCCAGTGATTAAGTCAGCAGGTGTGACATCAAAGGATGGGTTATAAAACTCTACTCCCGGTGGACAAATAACAGTCTCGCCAATTTGATAAATTTCCGAGGGATGGCGCTCTTCAATTGGGATTAGGCTACCACTGGGTAAGTCAAAATCAATGGTGGACAGGGGAGCTGCGACGAAGAACGGTACATTGTGAGCCTTAGCAACGATCGCTAAACTGTAAGTACCAATTTTATTAGCGGTGTCCCCATTCGCTGCAATTCGGTCAGCACCGACAATAACAGCATCAATCAGCCCTTGTTTCATACAATGAGCTGCCATGCTGTCGGTAATTACAGTAACGGGGATGCCTTCTTGGGCGCATTCCCAGGAAGTCAACTTTGCACCTTGCAAGCGGGGACGGGTTTCGCCAGCGTAAACTCTTGCCAGCCGTCCTTCCCGCCACGCCGAACGCACGACACCTAAAGCCGTACCATAGCCAGCCGTTGCCAAGGCTCCAGTATTACAGTGAGTCAGAATACACAATTGATGAGGGTGACTTGGCATCACTTCCAAACCGCGATCGCCAATTGCCTGACACGTTTGTAAGTCTTCAACCTGAATTGCCTGAGCCGTTGCTAGCAATGATGTCCTTAGCTGATCGACTGTACCAATCGTCTCATAGGCTGTCTTCAGCATCCGCGAGATCGCCCAAAACAAATTCACAGCAGTCGGGCGAGTTTGCCGTAAACGTTGAGCAACCTCCTCTAGCTGCGTTAAAAAGGTATCGCGATCGCTTGTCTGAATTTCTCGCGCTCCCAAGTACATCCCGTAGCCAGCCGCAACGCCGATTGCTGGTGCCCCTCGGACAATCATCGTTTTAATTGCCCGTTCCATATCAGCCGAGCAGCTAATTTCAACGAAGGCATACTTTAGGGGTAAACGGTTTTGGTCAATGAGTAAAACTTTGTCTTCGTGCCAGATAACGGGATAAACCTGAGTCATGGTGGATATGTAGTTGTTAGTGGTTGGTTGTTGGTTGGTTTGTCTTTAGTTTGAAACAAATTCAGCAATTTACCCAGTGGCTAGCCGCTTTTTGGCTTGGCATCGTAGTTAATGAAGCTTGTAATGCCTAGGGCGTGTCTGCAAAGTTCAAAATTCGACTGTAGGGGCGAAAGCGTTGCCTATACCCTTCGGGATGCTAGCTCCTTTGGAGCCGCAACGCTTTCCCTTAGAGCGACGAAGGAGCAACGAACGAGCGTCAGCGTTTGTACCTGGATATATAGCTCAAACCTTTATTTTGTCTACAATGCTTCGCCCTCATTGAGTTTGCTACAGATTTCAATAATTTTCTACATTTTAAAAAACTTTTTAATCTTTTGGAAAAACACAGCTATTTTTCGTCTTATATACTCACCTAAGCCTTTAGATAATCTATCAAATTTATAGAAAAATAGAATATCTATCATATCCTGTGCTGTTAGACCACTCAAATAAGCTATCCCTTTATCAATTGTTTCATCACTATCTATTAAATATCTCTTAATACCCATTTTTTCTGAAATATTCCATTTCGGTGCAAAATGTTTCTGCATCTCAATTTGATAATCACTAAAATCTAAAGAGGGAGTTGCCAAGTAATTCTTTATATGCTTAAAAGCTATTCCTGAGCTATGCATTGCATGTCTAATTCCCTCTCCACCCAAGAAATTTACAGTTGATACAGCATCACCAATAGCGAGGATATTATCCTTATAATAAACATCATTTAAACCGCTAGAATATTTCAGCGTCGAGCCATGTATATCAATAACTTTGTACTCTTCCGTCTTTATATAGTCTTTTATAATTAGCTCTATGTAGTACCTGAGGGCTTCAGTAGTCTTGACTAGTTGGTGTTCCATTTTTAAATAACCAGAACCCACTTTTAGTCGATTTTTTTCCATAGGAAATATCCAAGAGTAACCTTTTGGAATCCATTTATGACCTAAGAAAAAAATTAGAGCATTGGAGTACTTGTTATAGTCTTCTTCTGCCACCTCAATTAAATACTCAATACCCGTTCCCTGTAAAAAAGCAGGTTTATCACTTTCCTTATCGTACATAACGGCTCGTAGTGGACCCGTCGCATCTACCAGCACTTTTGTGATAACAGTAAGCGGTTTATCTGTACCACGTCGCTTAAAATCAACAAGGGTTTCACCGTCCTTCTGACAATGTTTACTGTAGCGACAACCCATCCAAACCTCACCGCCAAAAGACTCAACTTCCTTTACCAGAAATTCTCTAAGTTTGGCAAAGTTCAAAACAACACCTAACGTTTTAGAGGCTTCCCAAGTTCTAGAAACGTTGGTAGTGACAATAACAAGTTTGTGCCAAAAACTCCCGACTATGTCTTGAGGCAAATCAAATTGCGTTAGCGTTTCGATAGGAGTCCCAGCACTGGAAAAATCGTTTTGATGAAAGTCTTCGTGTTGCTCTGCCAGTAAAACTTTGTAACCTGATTGTGCCAACAATCTCGCACATTGACCGCCTGCTGGTCCCGCTCCTACAATGACTACATCAAAACTCTTCATCTTTTTTCTCTTATCCAGAAATAGTTATAAGTTACAGGTTGAAAGTTTGAGCTAGTCTCTTATCCTTCAACCTGCAACTATAGCCTTCGCTGAACACGGATGGCTAAGAATCTTCAAGTCAATGAGGGCGAATTTTGGACTTTGCAGACACGCCCTAGTAAGAACCGATTAAAAGATAGCTATTTGCTAATAGCTGCCAATTTAGAAGCGAACGTGGTTCGGACTCGCTCGGCAATTTGAGGCGGCGTCAGACCTAATTCTGCCATCGATTGTTCGGGTGTGGCATGATCGACTAACTTATCAGGCACGCCAATCCGCATCACTGGCACGACGATATCATTATCTAACAGGCTCTCCGCGATCGCAGAACCAAAACCACCTATGAGGCAGCCTTCTTCCAGGGTGACGACGCGACCGATTTGTTTAGCGAGTGGCAAAATTAACTCAGTATCCAGAGGCTTGGCAAATCGCGCATTGATAACGCTAGCTTCAATACCATGCTCGCTGAGAATTTCAGCCGTCTGCATGGCGGGGTAAACCATCGAACCATAACCCACCATCAGCACATCATCACCTTGCCGCAAAATTTCACCCTTGCCGATAGGAAGTTCTTCCCAACCTTCTTCCATTAGAGGAACGCCAAAACCATTGCCGCGTGGATACCTTAGCGCAATTGGCCCATCAGTATAGTTGACTCCCGTCACGACCATTTGCTGAAGTTCGGCTTCATCTTTAGGTGCCATCAGCACGATGTTGGGAAGACAGCGCAGGTAAGCAATATCGTACATTCCCTGGTGGGTCGGACCATCCGCACCGACGATGCCTGCCCTATCTAGGCAGAAGAAGACGGGGAGGTTTTGGATACAAACGTCGTGAACGATTTGATCGTAGCCGCGTTGCAGGAAGGTGGAGTAAATCGCGGCGATGGGTCGAATTCCTTCACAAGCTAAACCAGCCGCCAGGGTAATGGCGTGCTGTTCGGCAATGCCCACATCGATGTATTGCTGAGGAAGTTTGGCTTGGAGTTTATCTAAACCCGTACCCGTTGACATAGCAGCGGTGATGCCGATGATTTTGGGATTATTCTCGGCAAGTTTGACTAGGGTGTGAGCAAAAACTTTCGAGTAGGCAGGAGGTTTAGGCGAGCTTGCAGGGATAGCTTTGCCAGTGGCAAGGTTGAAGGGGCTTTGGGCATGATAGCCGACTTGGTCTTTTTCTGCGATCGCATACCCTTTACCTTTCACGGTGGCTACATGGACGAAGACTGGGCCATCCTGCTTGTGTGCCGCCTTGAACGTGGAAATTAAGTCTTCCAGGTTGTGACCATCTACGGGTCCCATATAGGTAAAGCCTAATTCCTCAATTACTGCCCCGACTTTGGGCACGGCTAAACGCTTCATCCCCTCCTTAAATCGCTCCAACTCTGGGGATAAAGACTCACCCACAAAGGGAATATTCTTAAATTGTTCCTCTAAATTCTCCGAGAGAAACTGTACGGGTGGACTCAACCGAACTTTATTGAGGTAGCGGGGAATTGCACCGACATTGGGAGAAATTGACATTTCGTTGTCGTTCAACACCACCAACAGCTTGGTATTGGGCATATGTCCGGCATGGTTAATGGCTTCCAATGCCATACCCCCTGTAAGGGCACCGTCGCCAATGACCGCTACCACTTTGAAGTTCTCACCCTTGATGTCTCGTGCTAACGCCATCCCTAACGCCGCCGAAATACTTGTGGAAGCATGACCTGCACCAAAGTGATCGAACTCACTCTCGCAACGCTTCAGGTACCCCGCAACACCGTCTTTTTGCCGCAGCGTATGGAATTGGTTGTACCGCCCCGTGAGCATTTTGTGGGGGTAAGCTTGATGACCGACATCCCAAATAACTTTATCGCAGTCTAAGTCAAGGGTTTGGTAAAGAGCGATCGTCAGTTCTACGACGCCTAGCCCCGGACCTAAGTGACCGCCACTAGTAGCTACAGTTTGGAGATGCTTCTCCCGAATTTGACGAGCAATTTGCTCTAGCTGACGAATCGACAGGCCGTGCAGCTGGTTCGGATGAGTGATTTCACTTATATGCATACCGACGTACTTTTTGAGTTGCTACTGGATCTTACGTATCCTTTTCACACTCTAAAGTATCTAATATTTTTCTTCGCCAAGACAAAAGGGTAGCAATACTGAGTAAGTGTCTCCACTTTCTCTACCTCGCCTTTGGCTGGCCAGATATAACTATTTAGCTAAACCCCTCTGTCTCAGAGAGGTTTAGCTTAAAAGCACGCCGCCAACTTTTTACATCTTGCCCTTCTGCATGACTTCTTGAAGATGTTGGCGAATCTCCTGAGCTTGCTGACTATCTGCCTGCTGCAACTTTTGGAAAAGTTCTACACAGGGTTGAGAGCCAATGGATTGTGCGTCTTGAATATATTTGTCATATGCCTGTAGTGCTTCTGACTTATTTTGCAGGACTGTGAGCAAATCGTACTCCAGGTTACTGATGACTTGTGAATTTCCCTTATCAGTCATATATTCTCCTCCGACTATTTATATTGATATTGAAATGAGACTAAACAACATTAGACTCATCCCAGTCAAAGCGTTCATCTACCTAAAAGCGGAGGAACAAATCTAGTATTTTGGTAACAAGCTATACCTTCCACGAGCTGGCTCCCCATATAAGGTAATGGGCATTCAAATGGCAGAGCGAGAGGCTGTTCTTGAGCCGGGGAGGCAGGGGAGATAATTATGCAATTAAAATACACAGCAGCCTAGTACAAAACTAGAACCGCTCCCTGGGAAGTCAAAAGTCCTTTAAGCGTAAAGCGTTCAACCGCTTGTAAGCTGGTTAATTATTTCTGCCAGTCTGCACTGGGATTAGTTTCTACTAGTTAGTAAGGCTACTAT
>JALYGX010000455.1 GCA_030776905.1 Cyanobacteriota bacterium
GTCACACTACCTAACTTTTGGGAATGGGGAATCGGGTCTAGGGAATTGAGCCTAATTTTTTAGGTAGTTCATGTACTATAAGTTACCAATTCCTAACGAAAGCGCTTCCTCATTCCCTTGAAACCGATTGTGCGATTGGAGGGTGCGGAATCAGAGTTTACCGTTTTTCGTATGGCTGCCCATCGGCGGCGGGTGGAGTCGCCTTACCACCAAAACCTGCAAGAATAATTACCGTAAGTATATAAGGAATAGCTTGATACATCTGTGGAGGAATGTGCGCCAGCCACGAACCCGCACCCGCCGCCGAAGTTAAGCTTGCCGTGCGAATCTGAATCGCCGTACCAATGCCAAACAGCAGCGATGCACCTAAAGCACCAAACGGCGTCCAGCGACCAAAAATCATCGCTGCCAAGGCAATGAACCCACGTCCGGCACTCATCCGTAAGGTGAACGTTCCTACTTGCTCTAATGTCAACCACACTCCAGCCAAACCTGCGATCGCACCTCCAATAATCGTATTCAGATATCGCACCTGATAAACATCAATTCCCACCGTATCCGCCGCACGGGGATGTTCCCCCACAGCGCGAGTTCGCAACCCCCAAGGCGTGTAGAACAGTACGTAATGAATGACGAAGGTCAAAATCAGCATCGTGTACACAATTGGCTGATGTCTAAAGAAAAGTTCGCCTAATATGGGAATCTGGCTTAAAAGCGGAATCGGCAAAATCGGGAACGTTCCTGGGGAAGTAGGCGCATTTCCGCCAGTCGTCATCCAACGCTGAAACACCCAACCCGTGATGCCCCACGCCATGATATTAATCACTGTGCCGCTGATAATTTGGTCAGCTTTAAAGCGAATCGACACGACAGCGTGCAGCCACCCCAATAGTGCGCCTGTTGCTAATCCAGCTATTAACCCTAGGATTAAGCTAATAATGGTTGCAGGTAACGCCCTTGGACTACCGATAGGTGGATTGCCCAAGACAGCGCGAAAGGGTAAATTGATATACATCGCCACCAACTGAGACATCATTGCACTCGTGAGCATCATCCCTTCAATGGCGATATTCACGAGACCCGCGCGTTCCGACATGATTCCCCCATAAGCGCCCAGTGCAATGGGAGTAGCCGTAATCAATGCTAGCCGCAAGAGTCCGATGATTGTATCAAGATCCATATTTTGTTCAGTTGTTGGTGGCTAGTAGTCTACATAGCAGTGTGATGTAGCAGAACTAAACAAACTTTATAATTACCGTCTTAGAATTCAAAACTCAAAACTTTTCATCCCCAACCACGGGTTAACTGTGTTCCTTCTAGAGCTGACTTGCGAAGTTTTAAACGATACAACCAACGAATAATCGCAGGCGCAGCAATAAACAATAGCACCACTGCCTGAATGATGAAAATTACTTCCTTAGAAACCACACCACCAGAGCGCAACTGCATCAAATCGCTACCATTGCGAAGTGCCCCAAATAAAATGGCGGCAAAAATGACTCCAAGCGGTTGATTTTGTCCTAGCAATGCCACCGGAATGGCATCAAATCCATAGTCACTGGAGTAAAGCGTTGGCATATGGTAATCCACCCCTAATATCTGCACTACACCACCCAGTCCCGTGATCGCACCTGAAAGGGCCATACTCAAGACAATCGTCAATCCTGGTTTAATGCCTGCATATTTGGCGGCATCTGGATTGCTTCCCACTGTGCGCAGTTCAAAGCCCAAGGTTGTCTTCCACAACAGCCACCAGACCAATAACGCTGCTAGTAGCGCTAAAACAAAGCCAATATGCAAACGACCGAGCAAGCGTGGCAGGATAGCTGTATCTAAAATAGTTGGGGTACGGCTGACGGATGGGGAGGGGTCTTTCATTGGGTTCTTGACCAGCCAATCTTGGAGGAAGAAGGCAAGGTAGTTGAACATGATGGTATTGATGACTTCATGAGACCCAAAACGGGCTTTGAGAAAGCCAGGAATTGCTGCCCATAAGCTACCCCCGATCACTCCTGCTAACAACGCCGCTAAGGAATGAATCACAGCCGGTAGAGGCATGGCATACCCCACAAACACCCCACAGGTAGCCCCAATTAAAAATTGTCCCGCCGCACCAATATTGAAAACCCCACCACGGAAGCCTAACGCCAACGCTAATCCTGTGAAAATTAATGGTGTAGAGGCAACTAAGGTGTTAGCGAAGGCATTTTTTTTCAAAAACGCTCCATCTAAAAGTCCGCCGTAGGTTGCACCAATCTTTGCCCAATCCCAGTTCGTCGCAAAACCAATTATAGGGATGCTGATGATCATCGCTGTGGCGATCGCTAATCCCGGAATCACCAACTGGCCTGCAATCCGCCTCAACGTATTTTGTCTATTATCCGTTGTCACCCTTGTTTACGTCCCCTACTCCTTAACACCTGCCATCAGTAATCCCATGCGCTCACGACTTGCTTTACTAATCGGCAATGTTTCGATAATTTTGCCTTTAAACATCACGGCAACTCGATCAGAAAGAGCAAGAATTTCATCCAGTTCTGCGGAAATGAGCAATACTCCCATTCCTTGATCACGCGCCGCCACAATTCGCTTGTGGATAAACTCAATCGAACCAACATCCACGCCGCGAGTGGGTTGGGAGGCGATTAGCAGTTTAATTCCCCGTGAGAGTTCGCGAGCAATGATTACTTTCTGCTTGTTGCCGCCAGAGAGCGCCCCTGCCTGATATTTGGGATTAGCTGGACGCACGTCAAATTCTTGGATGAGGCGACTGGCATTTTGGGCGATCGCTTTTTCCTGCAATACAATGCCTTTGGCGAATGGCGGCTTGTAGTAGGTACAAAGAGCAAAATTATCAATTAAGGAATAAGCCTTTACCAATCCATGCTTCTCTCGGTCTTCAGGGATGTGACCGACACCTGTTTCAATAATCTGACGAGGAGTAGCATGAGTCGTATCTTCTTCAAGGGTGACAATAGTTCCTTTCTCTACAGACCGCAAGCCAGTAATCGCTGCCACCAGTTCTGTCTGACCATTGCCCTGTACTCCAGCAATACCGACAATCTCTCCAGCGCAAACAGTTAAATCCACAGAGTCTACAGCGTGTTGTCGTCGGTCATTTAGCACGTAAAGACCATTGATTTGCAAAACGGGCTTTCCGGGGGAGGCAGGAGTCTTCTCGACTTGCAAAATCACTTTGCGCCCGACCATCATCTGAGCCAGCGTTGTTTCAGTGACTTCCTCTGGCTTCACGGTTCCCACCATTTTTCCTTGATGCATCACTGAGATCCGATGGGCAACTGCCAGCACTTCTTTGAGTTTGTGGGTAATAAGAATCACCGACATTCCTTGCTGAGTTAGTGCCTGGAGGACATCAAACAGTTCCGTGACTTCCTGGGGCGTTAATACAGCCGTGGGTTCGTCGAGGATGAGTGTCTGTGCGCCGCGATACAACGCTTTGATAATTTCGACTTTTTGTTGAACTCCTACAGACAAATCTCCTACAAGCGATCGCGGATTGACACTTAGACCTAACTGTTCTGAAAGTTTGCGAATCCGCGCTTCCGGACTTTTGCGATCGAGTACTCCCAAACAACCCAACCATCGCGATCGCTTCTGTGTCTCCTCCACCCCCAGCACGATATTCTCAGTAATTGTAAATACCGGAACCAGCATAAAGTGCTGATGCACCATGCCGATTCCCTGACGAATCGCGTCATTAGGACTATTAAAGGTAACAGGTTGTCCATTAACCTTTATTTCTCCACTAGTTGGATTGTCTAGTCCGTAGAGGATATTCATCAGCGTCGTTTTCCCCGCGCCGTTTTCGCCGAGTAAGACGTGAATCTCACCCCGTTCAACGCTGAAATTTACGTTGTCGTTTGCCAAAAGACCGGGAAACTGTTTGGTAATGTTGCAAGCTTCAAGAATGGTCATTAGTTAATACTTATTAGTCATTAAAAACTAGGTAAAAAATAATTTCAGTAATGACCAAATACCTGTGTTTATCTGTGGCTTCAACCTCTCATACTGACGTTTTGGATAGGCTTTACAACTGAAATCGTACTACTTGACCCCGGTGATTTTTGTATCGGCTTTGAGGGCTGTTTCCGCTGACTTTACCTTCTCTTTGCAAGCTTGAGGAATCTTACTATCCCAGTCGTGAAAAGGAGCTAGACCAACACCGCCCGTATTGAGGGTTGCTAGTTGAATACCGGGTTTCAGGTTGCCTTGGACAAATTCCTTCACGGCTTTTGACGCCGCGATATCCATGTTTTTCGTTGCACTAGTAACTAAAGCCTCCTTAACTTCCGGGTAGGTAAGGTATTGGTCTACATCTACACCGATCGCTTTTTTCCCGGCTTCCTTTGCTGCAAGCAAACCCCCGTTGCCAGTGTTGCCACCAACCCCGAAAATCACATCCGCACCTTGACTGATGAAGCTTTGCCCCACTGTTTTGCCAGTAGCTGGGTCATTGAAATCAGGAATGTATTGGTTGAGCGTGACAATATTCGGTTTTGCCGTCTTAGCACCCTTCTGGAAGCCCATGACGTAGCGCTTCACTGGCGGAATTTCCATCCCCGAAACCGTAGCTACCTTACCTGTTTTGCTGACACAACCTGCTAGGACTCCCGCGAGGTAGCCGACTTGGTCTTCGGCAAACATCAAGCTGGTAACGTTCTTCAAGTCTGTGGTGTATGGGTCAGCGCCATCTTTAGCGCGAGGGTAGGCGTTGTCAATGATGGCGAACTTGATATTCGGGTACTTCTTTGCCATTGACGCCGTAGCATCACCCATCAGGAAGCCTACAGTAATCACTAACTCTGCACCTTCAGAAATCTGCATCTCAATGTTTTTTTCATAGTCGCTGCTGGAGGCGGAGGTAACGTAGGAGAAGTCTGCTCCTACCGCTTTAGCGCCCTCTTTTGCCCCTCTGACGGTGTATTCGTTAAAAGACTTATCGTTTTCACCACCCGTATCCAGCACAACCCCTATCTTCCTTTTTTCAGGACCCATCGCCGATTCGCTGCTCGTATCATCAGTGCAAGCGGTCAACAACAGCAAGCTGAGAGCGATTATTGCGGGAATAAATGTTAGTTTTTTATCCATTTATGTTTCAAAAAACGTTGTATTTTTATTCATATACTACAGAATTTACGATAAGTATAAGGTTCTGAAACGTCAACTATAGGCGGTTTATGGCTAAGTAATCAATGCTTCAAAAATAGTTAATAGTAGTTTCTGATACACTTGCCCTATCTTGAGATAGATGACAACATACAGACGAGTTAGCCCTGGGGAGGCGTTGGGATTCACTCCACCGAACGAGAACCAATCCTTTCAGATTCAATATTCTGTTAATAGATTACTATCCAGACCGTTTTGGAGCGAAATAGACCCAAGACGCTTTGACGTTGGCTGAAGCAGTATCTCACTGACATCTAGAGCTAGTACAAAACTCGTCGAATCTAGACTTAACGCAACTCAATTGTCTGAGAGATTGCCTATAGGGTCCCTCTATATCAATAAGGTCGGTGTTGTAGAGTTTTCTGGAAGCAACCTGGCAAGTTTCTCATTGGAAAAATCTACCAATAGTTTTTTGAACGATTAACTTCGGAAATTTGGACTTATCAAATTTCATTAATAACCAGCTCGATACCCCTGTTGCGCTAATTAATAATAAGAACATAAATAATTCTTTAAAAAATGATAGGTAGAGAGACTTACTATATACAACCAACATTGGTTGTCTCTCGAAAAATAAATATATAAAAACTCCATGAGTTAGAAAAATATAGTAAGAGTAGGAACCTATCTGACCCAATTTTATAAATAAAAAGGTAAATCTATTCTGAAAAATCCAAGCTAAATTAACAACCGCTAAAACTATCCCTAGAGCAATAAGTAAATCCGCAAAAATCCACGTCCATAACCTAGTAAATACTAAAGTATATCCAGCTATCCAAATAAAGACACCAAATAATCCTAGGCGATAATTGATAAAAGTATCATGAAATTTTTGACTATTTTGAACCAAAATTCTTGCTCCTAACATTCCTAACGTAAATTCAGCTAGCCTAGATAAAAACAAGCCAAATGGTGCTTGAAGTTGGAATGGAAATAGAAAAAATGTATTAGGAATATTATTTAATGGTTTTAGTGGAAAAACTGATAAACCCTTTACTAAATGCTGTTCATAGCCAATAGGAGCTCCATCAAAATAATAAGTCGAGATAGCTCGATAAACAAATTCAATAGCTGCTACTGCTAACAGTACTAACAAAGACCCTTTAATTGTTTGATATTTTAAAATTAAATGATAAAGCCAGGGAAAAACTAAATAAAAACCAACAAGTAGGGGAATAAACCATAGTGGATCGTTGGGAGCGCTGAATATCCGTTGAACTGATAAGTTTTTTAACAATAAAATATTTAAAAGTAAATCTATAAGATAGTCTTTTTTATTAACTGCTACCTCGTGTTTTGTAAATATATAAAGGCAGAGCATGATTAAGAATCCACACAGAGATACTAACCAGTAAGTAGGTAAAATTCTCTCAGCCCGTTTAAGATACCACTGCTTCCATGAAATAATTCCAGTTTTTTTTAAACAAGAATAAGTTAATCCAAAACCACTTAAAACTATAAAAATATGAACGCCCTGCCAGCCAAACCATTCAGGTCTATAGTGGAATAAAAAGACCCAGCTAATGGCAAGGCCCTTACAAAAATCTATAAGGCTGAGAACATTGGGCTGCAAAACAGTAACATCGACTTTAGAAGTAGACTTGTTCAAGTAAAAACGCCTCTATTTATCTAGTAATCAAATATAAAGCTATAAATAACTAGATTTTCACGAGTACCATTGCCTAGTTGGAATGGGTAATAACCCGTAGGGCTATTACCTATCCAGTGCTCGATAACTGAATGTTTATTCATACAGCTCTGTAGCCTCAGCATTATCTGGAGATAGCTCAGAGTATTTGAAAGTATACCATCGGGCAGCTAATAATACTCCTAATAATACAATTCCCCCAAAGAAGTAATGAGAGATTAGCAACTTGGAGTACAAAAATCTCAGATGTGGATTGCTAGTTTCAGCAGTGATTACAGGCAGGGATGTTAATAAGATGCTAACCAGCATCAGGTTAGACCAAACTCCTCCCTGAGGAACAGCTAATCTCTTGCCTAGATAGAGAGCAAATGGTAGCAATAAGAACAGGTAGTAATGTGTCCAAGAGATAGGACTGATCAGCAGCGATAGGCAAAGGACAATAGAAAACTCCAAGTTCTGAGATTCTAAAGTCCTAGGTGGTTTGGAGCGCCAACACACCCAGATGGTCGTACCTACTAGTAGAGAAAGCAGGGCATATCGAATGAGTTTGAAATCCCACCCAACCGTTAGAGGCTGCCAGTTTCTTAGCTCACCCTTAGTATCAGTTAGTAAACGAGCTAAGAAACCATCTACTGACTGCACATTATAGGCGCTGAGCGGTTTTCCGCTGAAAGGCTGTATGCATTCGTGATACCAAATACCATGTAAATCGGCACCAAACAAAAGTAGAGAGGCTGCTACGATCGCGAATAGAGTAGCAGCAAATCCTGCTATAACTCGCCATTTTCTCCTCAACACAAAATAAACGCCTAATAGAAAAAGAGGAATTTTTATCAAAGCCGCTATTGCTAATAAAATTCCCATCCAAATCTCATACTTAGCCTGAATACAAAAAAAGACTGCTACTAGTAGCAATAATATGATATGGGTAGTGTTTCCGAGCTTAAGGCTGTAATACAGAGGACCGTTAACTATAAATATTCCAACTAAGGCTATTCTTTTCCATCCAAAGGTTCTCGTTAGCTTTACTAAAAAATAGCAAGCTGTAAGAATAGCTAAACTACCTATACCAGCAAATATAAGATGGGCAGTATGTAGACTGAGGAAGGATAAAGGAGTAAATAAAGTGGCAATAATCGGGATATTAACAAGCCCTACACACCTCACGTTCCCAGATGTGTAATACAATCCATATGGATTTTCTACAATTAGGCGACCCCCAGGATAATAAGCTTTATTAAAGTCGATAAACAAAGCAGCCGGATCGGAAACAAGCCACATAAAAACTATCATGACTAGTGCAGGCAATCCATAACCTAGCCACAAATTCCATGCCTGTTTTAGATATTTTTGAGCAAGAGTATTTAGTCCAACTATGACTAATATGCCTAGAACAAAAACTAGGTAAACTTTCATGGAAAGCTGGTTAAATTCCTAATAAAAATTAGCTTAAGGCTAGCCCTAGCCTTAGGGATGATTACTTTTCAGTGAGGCATAGCTCAAGGTGAGGTCATCCAGCTCTGTAGCCTCAGTATTATCTGGAGATAGCTCAGAGTATTTGAAAGTATACCATCGGGCAGCTAATAATACTCCTAATAATACAATTCCCCCAAAGAAGTAATGAGAGATTAGTAACTTGGAGTACAAAAATCTCAGATGTGGATTGCTAGTTTCAGCAGTGATTACAGGCAGGGATGTTAATAAGATGCTAACCAGCATCAGGTTAGACCAAACTCCTCCCTGAGGAACA
>JALYGX010000456.1 GCA_030776905.1 Cyanobacteriota bacterium
GTATACCAAGAGCGATGGTCTAGAGCGGTTCCGCAGCGCCAGCACGACGTTGACCTTCGCTCCAGGTATGGGTTTACCAGGGCGGGTCTGGCTATCGAAACAGCCGGAGTGGCGACGGGATGTTTCAGCCGAGTCCAATGAAGTTTATCTGCGTAGCCAGCTAGCGAAGGAGGTGGGTCTGAAAGCGGGATTAGGCATTCCGATTCTTACCACTGATGGTGTTCTGGCTGTCCTCGTTTTTTATATGTTTGAATCCCAAGACCAAGACGAACGGTTGATCGAGCTGATTTCCGCTTCGACGGAATTAGGTTTAATGATTCAACGCAAGCAGGCAGAAGGAGAAATTCGCAAGGCGCTAGAGAAGGAAAAAGAACTGACGGAACTCAAATCTCGCTTTATCTCCATGACCTCTCACGAGTTTCGTACACCTTTGACAACGATTCAATCTTCAGCTGAGCTGCTGGAACGTTACAGCCAAAAGTGGACCCCGGAGAGAAAACTCACTCACCTCCATCGCATTCAAACGTCAGTCAAACACATGACCAAGTTGTTGAACGATGTCCTGATCATTGGTAAAGCCGAGGCGGGTAAGCTCAAGTTAACGCCAGCACCACTGGAATTGGAGAAATTCTGCCGCGATTTAGTAGAAGAACTACAACTTAATGACACTAACCAGCACGCGATCGCCTTTACTTGTAGTTGGCAACTGGAGACGGGAGGCTTGGGACAACCAGGACAAGGAGGAATTAGTAACGCTCCCTTATCTTCCCAATTCCCCATCCCCTGCATGGATGAAAAGTTGCTGCGGCAAATCCTGGAGAATTTGTTGAGTAATGCGATCAAGTATTCGCCCACAGGTAGCACGGTTGATTTTACACTTAGTTGCTTTTCAGATCGGGCTATTTTTCAAATTCGCGATCGCGGGATCGGGATTCCAGCCGAAGACCAACAACGGCTGTTTGAAACCTTTCACCGGGCTACTAATGTTGGGACAATCGCTGGAACGGGTCTAGGTTTAGCAATCGTCAAAAAGTGTGTCGATATCCACCAAGGTCAGGTTGTCGTAGAGAGTGAAATCGGGGTAGGTACTACTTTTACCGTCACACTACCCATCCTGGGGATGGAGAATTTGGGATTGGAGGTAAGGTAAAAATTTTACAGCTACTTGATGATTAAATTCGTCGTTTCCTAGTCTCCACTCCTCGGTTTCTAGTTCGGTCACGCTGCCAATTTACAATTCGCTAGTCCTATGATGAAGAAAATTTTAGTTATTGAAGATGAAGAATTTGTCCGGGAGAACATCCTAGAACTTCTGGATGCTGAAGGGTTTGATGTGTTTGGGGCACAGAACGGTCACATCGGCGTCGATTTAGCCAAGGCAAAGATGCCCGATTTGATTTTGTGCGATGTGATGATGCCTGGATTGGACGGTTACGGCGTCCTGACGACGATACGCCAAGACCCACTGATGGCGGCGATTCCTTTTATTTTTTTAACCGCCAAAGCTGCCAAAGCTGATTTTCGTCAGGGTATGGAACTGGGGGCAGATGATTATATTACCAAGCCATTTACCAGGGCGGAATTGCTAGGCGCGATCGGAACGCGACTAAAAAAACAAGCGGCGGTGGAAGAGCTTTATCACATCGAACTCCAGCAAGCGAAAGCACAACTGGATTACTTGATCCACAATGACAGCTTGACCAACTTACCAAATCGATTGTCATTGCGCGAGCGATTTAAGCAGGTACAACCGACAGACAGCAATAATGAACAATTGGTAACGGTTCTGTGTGTGGGTATAGATCGGTTTAACCAAATCAACGATAACTTAGGGCACGCCGTTGGTGACTTATTAATCAAATCTGTTGCCGAACGCTTGAGCGCTTGTGTTGGCAACCAGAATACAGTCGCTCGCTTAAATGCCGATCAATTTGCCATCATCCTGGCAACAGTTGAGCACAAGAAAGAGGCAGGCAACGTCGCTCAAACCCTCCTAGATAGTCTCTCTCAAACCTTTAGGCTGGCGGGTCAAGAAATTTTTATCACCGCTAGCCTCGGTATTGCTGTTTATCCCCGCGATGGTGGTGAGGTCGAAGAATTACTCAATCACGCCAACATAGCAATGGCAAAGGCAAAGCAGCAGGGGGGCGATCAATATGAGTATTACACGCCAGCCTATAACATTGGCTCTGCCGATCGCCTTGTCTTGCAGAGCAGCCTGCGCTATGCCTTAGAACGGCAAGAACTCGTCGTCTACTACCAACCTCAGGTAAATCTCCAAACTGGGGAAATCGTCGGCGCAGAAGCCCTAGTACGTTGGCAGCATCCAGAACGGGGGCTAGTTTCACCCGATAAATTTATTCCAATTGCCGAGGAAACAGGTCTGATTGTACCTATTGGGGAATGGGTGTTGCATACAGCTTGTAAGCAAGTCAAACTGTGGCAAACCGAGGGGTTTCCTTCTTTACGGGTGGCAGTAAATTTATCGAGTCGCCAATTCAGTCAAATAGACTTGCGTCACCAGTTAGTCCAAATCTTGATAGCAACGGGTCTTGACCCGAAATATATAGAATTAGAATTGACTGAAAGTATGCTGGTACAAAACACTGAGGTGGCGATTCGCAGGTTGAATGCCTTGAAGGCGCTCGGTGTGACGATTGCCATTGATGATTTTGGGACGGGCTATTCTTCTTTAAGCTATTTGCAACAATTTCCCTTCGACATTTTAAAAATTGATCGGTGCTTTATCCGTAATATTACTGAGAATGCCAACAATGCTGCGATTACAAAAGCCATTATCGAAATGGCAAAAAGCCTAAATCTAAAATTGATTGCGGAGGGTGTGGAGACAGAAGCCGAACTCTCTTTTGTGTGCCAACATCAGTGTGATGGGATGCAAGGCTATTTGTTCAGCCGTCCAATTCCTGCCCCAGAATTTCATCAATTGCTCATGGCAGGTAAGCGTTTGCTACTGCCTATTGGCTAAATAAGTTAGGCATCATGGAAGGTTCGCGCCTAAAAAATACATGAAAGCCTTCTCTTCTCACAGTGTGCATTCTTCCCTTTTGCTCCGATGCACTTCAAATTAGCGTATTAAATCCTATAGGCTGATCGCGCTTCGCTATCAGTAGTAGAGCATAATTAATTGCCTCTCTACTAAATTAGTCATAGGAAAAAAATACAATAATTAACCCTTGATTAATTAGGTAGGTAATGCCAAAAATTTTAGTGATCGAAGACGAGCTAGGGGTGCGGGAGAATCTTAAGGATTTGCTCGATGCCGAGGATTTTGAGGTTTTCGCTGCTGTTGACGGTAAGGAGGGTGTGGAGTTAGCTAAAACTCATCTACCCGATCTGATTATTTGTGACGTGATGATGCCTGAACTTGATGGCTTTGGCGTATTGGCTGCGCTGCGCCAAGACCCTAGTACGGCAACAATTCCGTTCATTTTTCTCACAGCTAAAGTAGATAAAAGCGATTTGCGCCACGGGATGTCCCTTGGTGCCGATGATTATATAACCAAGCCATTTACTAGACCGGAACTGCTACAGGCAATCTCCATTCGCTTAGAAAAACAAGCGACGATCAACCAGCAGCAAACGCAAAAACTCGATGAGTTGCGTAGTAGTATCACATTGTCTCTGCCTCACGAACTGCGGACGCCCCTCAATGGCATTCTGGGTTTGTCAGAAATCCTGATGGACGAATGGGAAGATCTGGATCGGCAGGAAATCCGGGAAATGGCAGAAGGAATTCATCAATCGGGTGAACGGTTATTCAGGTTGATTCAGAATTTTTTACTGTATGCGGAACTCGAACTCATCGCCACATCTCCTGATCGCATCAAGGCGTTGCAAAGTAGCCAGACTAGCTCTACTACCTCGGCAATCGAAGCTATAGCCCTCTCTCAGGCAAAACGGATTCGTAGAGAAGCCGATTTGCAACTGGAGTTGCACGATTCAACGGTTAAGATTGCCCAAGCTAGGCTGGAAAAGATTGTTGAAGAACTACTCGATAATGCCTTTAAGTACTCCACCCCTGGCACACCCGTTCGCGTCATCGGTACTCCTGTTGAGGAGACATTTATCTTATCGATTAGTGACGGCGGACGCGGGATGAGTGCGGCTCAGATTTCAGAAATCGGTGCTTACCGACAATTTGATCGCAAACTCTACGAACAACAAGGTTCAGGATTAGGACTAATTACCTCTAAGCGCCTTGCCGAACTGCTAGGTGGGGAATTAACCATAGAGAGTACGCTAGATAAACAAACAACAGTACGGGTTGTGCTTCCGATTTGACTAACAAGGGGGGAGAGGGAGAAAGTGGGAGAGGAGAATTCACCTTTGTTTGTACACTCCTACGGAAGACAACCAATAAAGAATCATTTTTGAAGCTATGGCAGGACATAGTAAATGGGCGAACATTAAGCGCCAGAAAGCGAGAGTTGATGCTGTTAAGGGTAAAACCTTCGCTAGACTCTCACGAGAGATTATTGTGGCAGCTCGTAGTGGCGTCCCAGACCCGGAAGGGAATTTCCAGCTACGCAATGCTGTGGAAAAGGCAAAGGCAGCCGGGATTCCCAATGAGAATATCGAACGAGCGATCGCTAAAGGGTCGGGACAGCTCGGCAATGATAGCGATAATCTAGAAGACATTCGCTATGAGGGTTACGGTCCCGGCGGTGTCGCCATTCTCATTGAAGCCGTTACCGATAATCGCAATCGCACCGCCGCCGACCTGCGGAGAGCCTTCACGAAAAATGGTGGCAATCTCGGTGAAACGGGCTGCGTCTCGTGGATGTTTGAGCAAAAGGGTGTTGTCACGCTGGAGGGTAGCGTCGCGGAAGACCACCTATTAGAAGCGTCCTTGGAAGGAGGAGCAGAGTCTTACGAGCTGATTGAAGAAGAGGAGGCTGAAGTCGCTGAGGTATTTACGGAAGTCAGCAACCTAGAAAATTTGAATCAAACACTCAAAAATCTAGGTTTGCCAGTGCATGAGGCAGAACTCCGTTGGATTCCGCAGAATACGGTAGAAGTGGCTGACCCAGATTTAGCGCGATCGCTTTTGAAGTTGATGGATGCTCTAGAAGACCTTGACGATGTGCAAAACGTCGTCGCCAACTTCGAGATGGCAGATGAGTTGATGTCCCTGAGTATGGTGTAGCCGATAGGATGTAACCTGTTGAAGTGACAAGTGAAGAGTGTAGTTAGAAGTCTCTTCACTCCTCTCTCCTGCCTCCTCCCTCTAGAACGTTGAAGGAGCATTCCGAATAAAAGCTAAATGCGGTCTTACCTGACCTGTGGTTAAACTGACCCACGCCAGTCCTTCACTAGTTCCCACCCACAACTTATTCCCTGTATCGGGAGAGAGGGAAAGAATATTACTAGAAGGAAGGTTCGGTACTATACCGAGCAAAGCTCCGCTATCGGGTTTTAGTTTTAACAGACCCTCATTCGTGCCAACCCAAACACTTTTATCTTGAGCAAAGCGCACGGAGGTAACGTTGCGACCTCGCAGTGGTGTTACAGAGCGCATGACTTGGCGGGTTTTAGGATTAATAACGAGCAAGCTGTTAGGAGTTCCCGCCCAAAGCATTCCATCTGGACTAAGGGTAACGGTTTGCACGGTAGTTCCCGGTAAATCGCCAATCCGACCGATGACCAAAGCACTAGCGGTATCCACTCGCACCAACCCCTCTAGAGTCCCAGCCCACAACTGACCTTCTTTATCCAGGGTAAGAGCGTTACCGCTGACACCGGGTAGCCTTTGCACTGTCGTCATTAATAGTCCGCGATCAGGACTAACTAAAGAAAGACCGCGATCGCTTCCTACCCACAGATATCCCCGCCGATCAATTAATAGAGACAACACTCGATTTGAGGGCAACGTAAAATTCTGTGCAGTCACTTGGTTGCTACGCGGGTCTACACGCAATAGCCCTTCGTAGGTTCCCACCCAAATTCGCCCAACCCGATCCTGTGCTAAAGCACCAACCGTATAGTTGGGTAAACCAATTCGTGCGAGTAGCCGCCCGGTATTGGGGTTAATTTTGGCTAACCCCAGCCACGAACCAACCCAGAGGTCGCCAGTAAAGTCCGGTTGCAATGCACTCACGCGAAAATCCGCAGGCAGAGGTTCGGCCTCTTGCCTTAGGCGTTCGGGAGGTAAGGGCTTGTTTCCAGGAGGGGGTGGGTCGTTTACATAGGTAGGGCTAGACCCTTCCTGGTCAATGTCACTTTGGGCGAAAAGCTGCTGGGTATTGGTTGGCATCACCGTCTGTGCCGTTGCTCTTAAGACTGGCAAGTTCAACCACAGCAGCGTGGCACTTATGAAAAGACCGATACGAATATTCAAAAACGCCATCGCAATTCTCCTTACATTCCTAAAGAATACGCTGGTGCATAGAGGGCACAACAACGCAATTAGCCAGTGCTAGTGCGCTGTAGGCGATCGCGCCTGCTATTGTCTTTGGCTAATAGTAGGATTTTTCCCTTTCTATTAATAGCTTCTTGGGCCACTTATATAGAAGTTAGGCACATGAAGGCGAGTACACAACTCTCAACATGAAAGCCCTCTCTTCTCTTTGAGCAGGCGCACACGCCCGCAACGCTGACAGCACTTTCAAAGCCACTCTGATTTAATCAGCTACTTCAATTCCCATTCCATATTCAGTACACAATTTTCCATCGTTTTAACAAAAATTAATTAAATGTTAGATTTTGTTTTTTTAATAAAAAAACTTTATGCATACGTACAGAAGATTTGAAGTTTAACTTATTCCATTCCTGGTATAGTTACAAAGTAATAAAGAATTAACTATTACCTAAACCACTTTATTGAGCGTCAAAATAATCTTTATTGAGCTGATTTGGTGGTGAAATAGTTAGTTGGTAGATTATCTCAGGAAGAGCCGCATCCTGAAAAAGCTGGGTGTAGAGTTGCATCCGATAAAGGCGCATTGTGAGCGTCTTCATAAAAGATTTTGGCTCTTAAAAATTAGGCAAAATCTACAACCAAAAAGCAACTGAAGGAAGTTGCAACGTTCAGAAGTTCCTAAGGAAGGAAAACATGTCTTACTCTCAAACCAGGACGCAGTCAAAAGCTGGTTACGACGCCGGAGTTAAAGATTATAAATTAACTTATTACACTCCGGATTATACCCCTAAAGATACAGATGTCCTGGCAGCTTTCCGCATGACCCCGCAGCCTGGGGTTCCACCAGAAGAAGCAGGCGCGGCTGTTGCGGCTGAATCGTCCACAGGTACTTGGACAACAGTGTGGACGGACTTGCTGACTGACCTTGATCGCTATAAAGGTCGTTGCTACGATATCGAACCAGTACGTGGGGAAGACAACCAGTACATCGCCTTCGTCGCGTACCCATTAGATTTGTTTGAAGAAGGTTCTGTCACCAACTTGCTGACTTCTTTGGTGGGCAACGTCTTTGGTTTCAAAGCCTTACGGGCGCTGCGCTTGGAAGACCTACGAATTCCTGTCGCGTACCTGAAGACCTTCCAAGGACCTCCTCACGGAATTACCGTTGAGCGGGACAAGCTGAACAAATACGGTCGTCCTCTGTTGGGTTGTACAATTAAGCCCAAACTGGGTCTATCGGCTAAGAACTACGGTCGTGCCGTTTATGAAGTTCTGCGCGGTGGTTTGGACTTCACCAAAGACGACGAAAACATCAACTCCCAGCCCTTCATGCGCTGGCGCGATCGCTTCCTATTCGTACAAGAAGCGATCGAGAAAGCTCAGGCTGAAACCGGTGAAATCAAAGGTCACTACCTTAACGTCACCGCCCCCACCTGCGAAGAAATGCTGGAACGTGCTGAGTTCGCCAAGGAAATTGGTACTCCGATCATCATGCACGACTACCTAACCGGTGGTTTCACCGCTAACACCACCCTGGCTAAATGGTGTCGCCGCAACGGTATTCTGCTGCACATCCACCGTGCGATGCACGCCGTAATCGACCGTCAGAAGAACCACGGTATCCACTTCCGCGTCTTAACCAAGTGCTTGCGGATGTCTGGTGGTGACCACCTCCACTCCGGTACTGTTGTTGGTAAGCTGGAAGGCGAGAAAGGCATCACGATGGGCTTTGTGGATCTGATGCGGGAAGACCACATTGAACAAGACCGCGAACGAGGAATTTACTTCACTCAAGACTGGGCTTCAATGCCCGGAGTGATGCCAGTAGCTTCCGGCGGTATCCACGTTTGGCATATGCCAGCGCTGGTTGAAATCTTCGGCGATGATTCCTGCTTGCAGTTCGGTGGTGGTACACTGGGTCACCCCTGGGGTAATGCTCCTGGTGCCACAGCTAACCGCGTGGCTTTGGAAGCTTGTGTCCAAGCCCGTAACGAAGGTCGCAACCTGATGCGTGAAGGTGGCGATGTTATCCGTGAAGCTTGCAAGTGGAGTCCTGAATTGGCTGTTGCTTGCGAACTTTGGAAGGAAATCAAGTTCGAGTTCGAGGCGATGGACACCGTCTAATAGAAAGTGCTGAGTGCTGGGTGCTGAGTGCTGAGTTAGAACAAGTATCAGGATTCAGTACTCAGCATTCAGGCTTACTAGGCGGGGGTCAGACGATGGATTTAAAACAAGTTGCGAAAGATACAGCCAAAGTGCTGACTAGCTACTTTACCTATCAAGCACTGCGGACGGTTTTAGCTCAGTTAAGCGAAAATGACCCTCCCCAAGCGCTGTGGCTACATTCTTTTTCTTCTAAAAATAGTATTCAAGATGGAGAAACGTTCCTCTTGGAATTACTAAGAGAGAAGCAAGAATTGGCATTTCGGATTATGACCGTCCGACAGCATCTGGCGGAGGAAGTCGCAGACTTCTTACCGGAAATGGTTCGCACTAGTATCCAACAGTCGAACATGGAACATCGGCGTCAGCATCTAGAGCGAATGACGCAGCTGACAATCTCTGAGCCACCTGCCCGTCCCGAACAGCAACCTGACTCGGAAACTTAATTGGCAACCCCGATTCAATCAGCTTTGCCAACAATTTCATCGGCATTACATCAACCCACGAGCATAATCTCATGCAAACTTTACCAAAAGAGCGTCGTTACGAAACCCTTTCCTACTTGCCTCCTCTGACTGACTCGCAAATTCTCCGGCAAGTCGGTTACATTTTAGAGCAAGGTTACATCCCCGCCGTTGAATTTAGCGAAGATTCAGAACCTTCACAGCACTTCTGGACACTGTGGAAGCTACCCTTGTTTAAAGCGCGCACGGCTCAAGAAGTGATGCAAGAAGTAGATGCTTGCCGTTCTGATTACCGTGAATCATATGTGCGAGTGGTGGGCTTTGATAACGTGAAGCAGTGCCAAGTTCTCAGCTTCATTGTTCACAAGCCAAATGCAACTGGTCGCAGCCGCTTCTAATAAGCTGATAGCTAAAACATCCTGAAAGGGAGATAGGAGGAGAGGTAGCTAAGCTACCTCTCCTTTTTTGGAAAATCGGCGATCGCTTTGTAGGGAATTGGCAAGAGCCAAATCCATAATCATTTGTTGATCGTGTCATAGAATCTTAACAATAAGGGTAGCCTGAGCGATCGCTAAAAGTAGACCAATGAGCTATTACATTTCTCCGCGTTTTTTAGACAAACTCGCCGTTCACATCACTAAAAATTATCTAGAGCTTCCTGGGGTACGAGTTCCCCTCATTCTCGGTATTCATGGGCGCAAGGGAGAGGGAAAATCCTTTCAATGCGAGTTAGTATTCGAGCGCATGGGTGTTGAAGCCGTCCATATGTCGGCGGGAGAGCTAGAAAGCCCAGATGCAGGTGATCCATCGCGTTTAATCCGCCTGCGCTATCGGGAAGCTGCCGAATTAATCAGAGTACGCGGCAAAATGTGCGTCCTAATGATCAACGATTTGGATGCTGGGGCAGGACGCTTTGATCGAGGGACTCAATATACGGTGAATACCCAATTGGTGAACGGCACGTTGATGAATATTGCCGATAATCCAACCGACGTACAACTCCCTGGTAGTTATGACTCAACGCCGCTGCATCGCGTGCCGATTATTGTTACGGGGAATGACTTTTCCACCCTGTATGCACCGTTAATTCGGGATGGTCGGATGGAGAAGTTCTTCTGGGAACCCGATCACGCAGATAAAGCGGGTATTGTTGGGGGCATTTTTTCTGAGGATAAACTGCCTCACCATGAGATAGAACAGTTAGTCGATACCTTCCCCAATCAACCCATTGATTTCTTTAGCGCTTTGCGATCGCGGATTTACGACGAACAAATCCGTCAGTTTATCCACGATGTTGGGATTAACAAAGTCTCCTCTCGCCTCGTCAATAGTGCTGAAGAGCCACCAAAATTTCCCAAGCCGGACTTTAAATTGCCCCGCTTGATTGAGTTTGGAAACTTGTTGAGGGGTGAACAAAAGCAGGTGGAGGAGATGGGACTAGTCAGGGAGTACAATCAAGCCTTAGCGCTGCCGTTACCTGCGAATGAGCCAGTTGAGGCAACCCGTCCAAGCTCAACACCCCAAGAGAACAGAAAGCCAATCGCGGCTAATGAGATAGGAAATGAGCCAACAAGCTCTAATCGTTCTAACGGCTTTAACAATTCCAGTAAGGGCAACCAGCAAGTACCCAGTATGCCCTTGGATCTAGAAACCCAAGAGCAAATCCGCGAGCTTTTAGCTCAAGGTTACCGCCTGAGCATTGAATACGGGAGCGCGCGTCGAGTCAAGAATAATGCTTGGCAAACGGGTACTTCCTTCCAAGGAAATGAGGCGTCGGAAGCCATTATTACTTTGGCAGAAAGTCTCGCTGAACATAGCGGCGAGTATGTACGCCTGATTGGCATTGACCCCAAAGCCAAGCGGCGGGTTCTGGAAAAGATTATCCAGCGACCAAATTGACGCATCAGGTTTCAGCGTAGGGGCACGATATATCGTGCCCCTACAGGTCAATAGATATCTTGCATAACAGGAAACGATTGAGAAATCGCTTATCCTCATCCACTGCGGGCCGACTGTAGAACTGCAACAGCCGAACGATGAGCCAGAGCTAATTATCTTGGAGCCAGATGCGATCGCCATTGGCTTTGGTGTGATTTGAGCGATCGCATCTGCTTACAGAAATTTGCTATGGCGTGTAGAAGGATTCGGTACGATAGCGCGAAGCGAAGGTAACTTATGACTTCTACTCTGGTGAAACCAGTAAGAGTCAGTCTTAGATTGGTTGAGCTAAAAAGGGAAACTCTGCACTGACGTTCCACCGCTTGCCATCGTGAATGAGCAAGGTCAGGTGAGATGCCATAAATTGAAACTCCAGTTGCCGATTTTGAAATTCAGGCCACGCTTCACGGAAGCTTTGCTTTGTCAAGTCTCGAAAAGCAACCGTCAGGTGAGGCGCAAAGGGTCGGGTTTTAGAAACTTTCTCCACAATTCCCAAGGATACCTCCACATACGCCATCAAATCTTTTTGCAACGCCAGCAGTTCTGGGGTCTTGAGGACGTTGATATAAATAACACGTGGCACGAAAGCACCAAACCCGCTTAAAGTTATCGGCACTGGCGTCTGGGTATCGGCAAATGTTTTCAGGCATTCTTCTAGAACGGGTACAGCATCCAACTGCCATTCAAAAGGTGGTTGCAGAGTAATATGCGGCGGTGACTTCTGGGCGCTACGGCTGTTATAGGTTTCGGCGAAGTACTGCTTAATTTCATTGGCATAGTCTTGAATTTCCAAAGGCGGCAGGAGAGCGATGAAAAAGCGACGTTTTGAGTTATCCAAGGAATTGCACTCCCAGACAATACAATTGAAGGTACTTTAGCGCTTGCAATATCTATTAAGAAAGAGAACAAATGCCTTGGTTTGTCAAGATTGAAGAAGGCATCGTCGATAAGCCCCAGTTCGATAAATACGTCCCCGCTCACAAAGCCTACGTTCAAGAGTTGATAGCCAAAGGATACCGAGCAAGAACTGGCTATTGGGCCGAGAGGGGAGGTGGGATGCTTTTGTTTGAGGCAGCATCAATGGAAGAGGCAAACGCGATCGTTGCCCAAGATCCTCTGGTGCAAAACAATTGCGTCAAGTATAAGCTCCACGAATGGTGCATTATTGCCGAGTAACTATACGCGGGCAATCATTTTCTCTTGAGATTACTCAGCCGTCATCAGATGATGTTATGCTGATAAATGATCCGGAACCATGCGATCGCAACGCCTAAACCTTGTCAGGACCGGAAGGTAGCAGCAATACAGGATGCTTGTGATAGGCGTGGCCTCCGGGTCATTTAGGTTCAAGAGGTTGTGTTTGAAGCCTCTATCCTCAGATTTACCTTATTTTTAGCTACGGCTGTTAGTAATCCGTAATTTGTCTACCTTGAGTGAGGTGGGCAGTTTACTAGTTTCGCTCGTATCCTGGAAGCATAGGGCACTTGCGTAATTGTTGGAGCATCAGTTGTTATGCCAGGTTTTGGAGATATTGTTCAAAAAGCTTTTTATCTGGGCGTTGGACTAGCTACAACGGCGGGAGAGGAAGCCGGAGAGAAATTAGTGAAACTTCGAGTTCAAGCCCAAAAGCTAGCCGATGAGCTGGTAGCTAAGGGCGAGATGAATGTCGAAGAAGCCCGCAAAATGGTCGATGAATTGATGCAACAGGCGCAACAACAGCAACCTCCCGTTAAATCCGCAGAGAAGGCACCTACGGCTGAACCCCGCCGGATTGAGATTTTATCGGATGATGAAGGGCTAGCCTCAACTGATAATCAAAATGTTGAGGCACTGCGCCAGCAAGTACAAGCCATGCAAGAAGAACTACGTCGGCTGAAGCGCGAATAGAAGATAGGCTGGCTTTAGGTGTTGGAGTGTGAACGATAAACTTAACATTGTCTGAGCCTTGAAAGTGTTAATGAATTGAGGTGTTAGCTAACATAAAAGGAAGCTGTAAGCGTACAAAGTGCGTGAAGCGATAGCGAAGCGTTAGTGACGCTCAAGAGCTTCAGCATCGTGGGTTAGCAGTATAAATATCCCCAAGGGAATCGCGCTTTTTACTTGATTCAGGCTATGATTGCTGATTGAGATTCCTGGCGTTGCTGAACTGCCAATACAAATTGTTATTTATTCAATATTTAATATGGAAGATTGGTCGAAAAATGTCTTTGAAGTCATGGAATCAGTGGCTTATATGATCGATGAGTTCTTCGTGGGAGTCACTGAAATGGTTGAAACCTTTGCTGATGAAGTACAAAATACTGTTGGCGTGGAAATTGACCAGTACTTGCAGGACATGTTTGAGCCGATTATCGAGATCTATGCTGAGCTAGAAGAGATAGTTGGTGATACAGAGACAACGTTCAGCTACCCCGTTGAACCAACACCAGAGCAACATCCAGCTTGCATTGGTTGCCACCATTATCACGGTCAAGTTTATAGTGGTAATTTGTTTGTCTGCGCTATGCACCCCTATGGTTGGGAAAGTGAGGATTGTCCCGACTGGGAATCGCCTAAGATCTAATAACTACTTATGAATTATTCCCCAACCCAGCAAGAATCATCACTGGAAGTACAAGCGTCCCAGATGAAATATGGCGAACGCGAGATTGCTGAAGGAGAGTTAATTACTTTCCCCAATCCCCGTGTCGGGCGTCGCTACACAATTAATATTACGTTGCCGGAGTTTACCTGTAAGTGCCCATTTTCAGGGTATCCCGACTTTGCAACGATTCACGTTACCTACGTTCCTAACGAGCGAGTGGTGGAACTGAAGGCAATCAAACTGTATATCAATAGTTATCGCGATCGCTACATTTCTCACGAAGAATCAGTCAATCAAATTCTGGATGACTTTGTTGCTGCCTGCGATCCCTTAGAAGTCACGATAAAAGGAGATTTTACTCCACGCGGTAACGTTCATACCGTTGTAGAAGTGCGGCATCAGAAAGAAATGTAGGTGCTGATTAATCTCTATCTTCATTCTGGTTATCACCCCCCCTGTTGATAGCATCAGGCGGGCTGCTAATTCAGGAGGTGTTGCTGAAGGCGATCGCACAATGCCTCTAGCTTAGGTGGGGCTAAAAGTGGTATTGAGGGGTGGAAGCGTCAAACAACGCTGTTAGATACGTAAGTCTTGGTAGCACTACCTA